>CALKVR010000374.1 GCA_938004815.1 uncultured Polyangiaceae bacterium
GCGGGCGTCGTCGTTGAGCTGGATCTGGTAGCTCGTGACCGGGCCCTGCTGGACGCGCTTGGCCTGCGCGCGGAGCGCGGCCAGATCGCTGATGCCGGTCTTGAGGGCGACGCGGCCCGTCATCCCGTCGAGGAAATTGAGGACGTAGTCGGAGCCGACGAGCTCGAAGAGCTTGAACGTTGGCGGCAGGCTCTTGGTCGGCAGGACGAACGTGCTTTTCTCGCTCGGCCCGACCGTCACGTGGGTGCGCTGCTTGATGACGCGCTCCTCGATGACCTTGCCGCCCTGCACCAACCCGATACGGAGGACCTTGGGACCGGTCGCCTGCGGCATCGCCCGCATGACGGCGGTCATTTGTCCGGGGCGTTGGGGCTGAGTGCCGGGGGTTTGCTGTGTCATCGGGAAGTCAGGCCTCCGTCCGAGGGCATGGGACCACTCACTAGGACGCTCGCGTGGAGGAAAGGTTCCAAAGAAGGCTACACGTCGTCCACGGAAGGGTCCACACGCTGGATAAGAAAGACGGATCCTCAGGCGTCGGCTTCAAGGCGGCGTCACCAAGACCGCGCCCTGGCACGCCGCTGGCCTGCCGCCGCCTCCGGAACCAAGAGGAGCACGATCTCGTCGGCCAGCGAGCGCTGCCGGCGCTCTCGGTCGGCCGCGGCCTCGCCCACCATGTGAGACACGAGCCCGCCGACGAACGCGACCCCGATGGCGACGACCGCCTCGACCCACCGGCCCCAAGCGAGCAGGAGCGCCGCGGTGAGCAAGCCGACCGCCACCTGAATGCGGAGCGCCGCCGGCGCCCAGCGCGACCGCGAGGCGTAGAGCGCTGCCAGATCGCCCACCGCCTCGCTCGCCGCGTCGACCCGCTCGACCTCCGAAGGAGCAGCCGCGAGATCCTCTGCCAGTCTTGCCTCCCAGCTGCCCGTTCGGGCCAAGGCCTGCGCTCGCGCGAGGCGCTCGTTCGGATCGGTCTTGCGGAGCTTGGCCGGTAGCTCTCGCCCGTCGGGCGAAGGCCACTCGGCGACGTCGCGCAGCTGACGAAGCGCGAGCAGCGCGCCGACGATCGCAAAGACCGCCGACAGCGCGACCAAGCCCCAGACGACGGCGCCGCTCAAAAGGGATCTTTGTAGATCGCCTTTTCGATGCGCTCGAGGAAAGGCTGGCGCAGCTCGGCGAGCGTGAGCTTGGGCTGAAGGCGGCTGACGTCGACCGCGGCGATCGGCTTCTGGATGCGGCCCGTGATCGTCACCTCGGCGAGCGTGATCACGCCCCGACCGCCCTTCTCTTGCGCGGACGCGGAAGCGGCGACGAGGATGCCCGACGAGATGAGCGCGAGGGAAAGGAGCTTCTTCATGGGGCGACCTCGATTCACTTCTTCGGGGGGGTGGCGGGCTGGCCGGCAGGAGGCGTCGCCGGAGCGGCGCCGCCCGGCGGCGGCGGAGGAGGCGTGGGTGCGACCGGCTTCGCCGCGGTCTGGGCGGCTTCGAGCTCACCGCGCTTGAGCTTGGCGCGGTTCAATAGCTCTTCCGAGTCGTCGGTCTGATCCTTCGGGCGAAGGTCCTGGTACTTCTTGAGCGAGGCGGTCGCCGCGTCGACCTGCTGGAGGGGCGTGAGGCCCTGGATGCTGGGGGCGAACAGGTAGAGGAGGCCGAGGTTGTAGTGGACCTGTGGCAGGCTCGCGTCCTTCGACAGGACGTAGTCGAAGCGCTGCTTGGCCTCGGCGTACTTGCTCTGGAGGCGGTAGACGTCGCCGAGCACGAGGTGCGCGGGCAGATGCGTGCTGTCGAACCTCAGCGCGCCCTCGACGAGCGGGAAAGCCTGGTCGGCGTTGCCAGCCTCGAGCAGCATCGTCGCGAGGCTCACGCGCGCCTCGACCAGATCGGGCCGCCGCGCGACCGCCTTCTGGAACTGGTCCATCGCGCCGGCGCGGTTGCCCTGCTCGCGGTAGATGAGCGCGCGCAAGAGGAGCGCCTCTGCGTTCTCTTTGTCGCGGGGCGGGTTCTCGTTGACGGGCTCGAAGCCGTCCAAGATCGCTTGGAGCGCGTAGAGCGCGAGGTCGATGCGGCGCGCGCGGTAGTGATCACGCGCGATGACGACCATTGCCGGCTTGTAGTCGGGGTTGATCTTGAGCGCCTCGGACGCGAGCTTCTGCGCGTTGCCCGTGTCTTTCGCGAGCGACTTCACCTCGGCGTGGGCGGCGAGGAGCGCGGCCGACTTGGGCAGCGCGCCGCGCTTCTGCGAGAGGAAGGCGTCGGCGTCGCTCGTGCGGCCCTTGCGCGCGTTCATGAGCGCGTAGGCGACGATCGCCGGCTCGTAGTCGGGGATGATCGTGAAGGCCTGCTTGTAGCTGTTCAGCGCGGCCTCTTCGCGGAGGCGCTCCTGGACCACGCCCAGCGAGTAGTGAGCCTGGTACGCCTTGGCGTCGGCCTGGATCGCTTGCTGGAAGAACTGCTTTGCCTTGGCCAGATCGCCGGCGACGAACGCCGTCATGCCCTGGTTGTAAGGGCCCGCAGCCGCGGCGCTCATCTTCGGCCGGTTCTTGCCGATCTCGGACGAGCTGCCCGCGTCGCTCATCGCCCACTGCTGACCGGGCTGCGCGACACCGAGCCCACCCGGCCCGACCGTGCCCCCGCCGGGCACGTTCACCTGCGTGTTCTCGTCGGTGCTGCTGCAGCCGAGGAGGAGGAGAAGAAGTACGGGTGCGACGTGTTTCATAGGTGCTCGGTGGTCACGGCGCCGCCGGGAGCGGGGTGGGCATCCCGTCGGGAGCGGCGGTGGTCGTCTGCCCCGGCCGCGTCCGCAGGAACATGTTGTCGACGTAGACGAACGCGGCCTTGGTCGCCGGGTCGAGGATGCCCTGTGAGTAGTCTTTCATCTTGGCGTTGCCGAGGATGTCGGTGAAGAACGCGAGCCGGCGCAGCGCCTGATCCGACGACGGCGCGCGGACCTTGTAGGCGCGGCCCCAGACGACCGACTCGGAGTAGAACTTGATCATCGGCCGGTCGGCCGACTCGAGCGACTGCTCGCGCGCGGCGCGCCACTGCTCGCGCCGGCTCTGGCGGATCGCGTCGACCTGCTCGGCGAGGTCGTCGCGACCGCTCTCTTCGGCGAGCTTGAAGAGGCGCTCTTCTTTGTCGGTGTAGAGCTTGACCGCGGGCGGCGTGGCGTTGAAGAGCCCCGTGCGCACGCTGTCGTAGAGCGTGCCCTGCCGCGCGCGTGCCGCCACGCTCCAGCGGGGCGACGCGTACGTGGTGATCACGTTCTCGAGCTTGGGGTGCCAGACGTCGAGCGCCTCTTTCAGGTCCTTCTCGAACGCGAGCTTCACCTTGTCGATGGTGCCGGTGTAGCGGTGGTGGTTCGTCTCGTAGTCGAACTTCGCCTTCAGATCCTCGTCGATGGCGCTGTAGGCACACTCGGCCGCCATGTCGGCCTCGAGCGAGCCCACCGCTTCGCTCTTGCCGTCCTTGGTCGGGGCGCTCGCCTTGTACGAGTCGAACGCCTTCGTGGTGTTGGAGCACCAATCCTTGAACCGGCCGTCCTTGCCGACCTTGTGCATCTTGGCGGCGTGGTAGGCGGCCTGCACGTTGTACCGCGCGGCCTCCTTGGCGTTGCGGTTCTTCTGGTAGTAGGCCTCGAGCGACGTCGTCGCCTTGAGCCGGGCCTGGCGGTTCGCGCCCTCGTCGGGAGCCTGGTCGTCCCAGCGCTTCAGGTCGGCTTGCGCGACGAGGTAGTCGATCTCCATCTTCTGCGAGACGGGCGGGTTGAGCGCGTAGAGCGTCTGACGCGCCTCGAGCATCTTCGCGTCGTCGCCGAGGTTCGCGTAGAGGTCGACCGCGTTCTTGGCCGCCTTGCGGCGCTCGTCCTCGGGGAACCGCTTGTTCTTGCTGACGGTGTCGTAGACCTCGGCCGCGCCGCGGTAGGTGAAGAACAGCACGTTCGCCTTGGCGAGCTCGCTGTACGCGTCCTTGAGCGCGGTCTTGCGCTTCTCGTACTCGGCCGGGTCGGGCTTGCCGGGGGGCTCGGCCTTGGGGTCGCCCTTCTCGAGCGCCGTCAGCTTCTCTTCGCTGCCGTACTCTTTGATGAAGAGCTGGTACATCGCGATCGCGCTGTCGTACTCGCCGACCTGCTTGTACGCGTTGGCGCCGAGCATCGCGGCCTCGGGGGCCTCGTTGCGGGCGGGCGCTTTCTCGAGCGCGACCTTGTAGAGCGCGGCCGCCTTGCGCCACGCAGCGTCGCGCTCGGGGCCTTTCTTGCCGGCCTTCTCGAGCTTCTCGGCCTCTTCGTAGGCCTTGGCGGCGTCGATGTAGAACCCGCGCGAACGCGTGGTCGAGGCGAAGGTGCTCTCGCTCGCCTTCTGCTCCTCTGTTATGCCGCAGGGGCGGGTCTCGGCGGCCGACGCGAGCTTGCGGCTCTCTTCGACGTTGTTCTCGAAGTTCGCCATCGACTGCAGGCGATCCCAGGCCTTGTAGCCGAGGGTCGTCTTGCCGCACTCGGCCTCGTAGATCGGGTAGAAGCGCTTCTTCGCCTCGTCGAACTGGCCGTAGGTGAAGTAATAGTTCGCCGCGTCGAAGGCGTAGACCTTGCGCTGGGGGACGCTCGCGCCGTCGAAGTCGACCATCACGTCGGACGACTCGGGCACGCGCTGCGCGTACTCTTCACGCGCGGCGATCGTGGCGAGGACCGCGGGCGGAACGGGCGTTTTGACGACCTTGGCGTCCTTGGTGCCCTCGTTCTCGATCTTCACGCCGTCGCGGTTCTCGATGCCCTCGGCGCCGTTCGTGGCCTTGAACCGCTTGTACTGGTCCTGGAGCTGCTGGTACGCGACGTCGACGACGAAGAACGCGGACGGCTGGAGGTACTTGTTGTCCTCGTTCGAGTCGCGGACGGCGACGGCGGTGCGCTTCGCGACCTCGACCTGCTGCTGGGTCGGCGTGCGATCGAGCGCAACGGTGAGCACGACGACCATGTGGTTGGCGTCGGCGAGCCAGAACCGGCTCTCGTACGAGTCGCTCGAGTTCTCGTCCTGGAGGAGGTAGCCCTCCCACCCCTGCGCGGCGAGCTGGTACTCGCGGAGGGCGTTCTCGAGGATCGGATCGCGCTCGGCCTTGTCGCCCGTGCTCAGGGCGCGCTCGGCGAGGGCGCGGCCCGCGTTCGTGTGATCGGCGGCCGCGCGGCGCAGGCCGCCGCGTACCAGCCGCTCGGCGGTCTGGATCGCCTCGGGGTCGTTGATGCAACCGCGTACCCACGGCTTGTCGGCGCCGACGTACTGCGCGAGCTTGGTGCGAGCCTCGAGCGCCTTGGCCGAGTACTCGGCGTACTCGGCGGTGCCCTCGCGGCTCTGCTTCATCATCGTGTCGTAGATCTCGGCGATCTGGTTCTGGACGACGGGCGCGCCGCAGTCACCGGGCCACTTCTTGAGGATGAGCTCGCTCATCTCGATGGTGTTCCGGTACTGGTTGAGCTCGCGGAACTCTTGGGCGAGCGCCTTGTAGACCTCGACCGTCCACTTTTGATCCTGCGGGATGAGCGCCGGGTCCTGGACGCGGTCGATCGCGATCCGCATCTTTTGCTCGGCCTTGCGCGCGTCTTGCTCGGTGTCGAGGACGTCGTTGCGCGGGATGAAGGGCTCCTCGGGCCCGGGGCCATCGAAGTCGAGGTACGTCAGAGACCCGGCGATGTACGTGTAGGCCTCGGAGCGGAAATCGGTGCCCGGATCACCCGTCGCCTTCTCTTGCTCGTCGGCGTACTTGAGCAGCTCGACGAACTGCAGGACGCTCGCCTTGTACCGCTGCTGGCGAAAGTACGTCCACGCGAGCTTGTACATCGCGACGCCGTAGACCGGCGGCTTCTTGTACTGGAGCGAGTTCGAGTAGGCGGCTTGGGCGCGGTTCCAGTTGAAGGCGCCGCCGGCTGCGCTGATCTCGTTGAAGTGATAGTCGCCGATGAGCCACCAGACCTCGGCGACGTAGCGCGGGTCTTGCCCCGGCTTGACCTTCTGGTCGACCGGCTTGCACTCGGCGGGGTACGGGTTGAGAAACTCGGTCTCGTCGCGAAGGTCGTCGGCCGGGCTCGGCTTCGTGCCCGGCTTGCGAACCGGAGCGGCCTTGGGCGTGCCCTTGCCGCCGCCCTTTTTCAGAGGCTCGGGGTGCCGCTGCTCCCACTCGCGCCAGTACGCGGCGTCGTGGTCTTGGACGAGCGGCATGACGGTGTCTTTGTCGGGGTCCTTGGGGTCGGCCTCGACGGGGTACGGGTACCGATCGTGACAGACGAGCGAGCGCCAGACCTGCTGCGCCTCTTCGATGCGCGTCGAGTCGTTCAGCGCGTGGCCCAGGTAGTAGAAGACGCCCGCGAGCTCACGGTACTTGGGGAACTCGTTGATGATGCGCTTGTAGAGGGCGATCGCCGGCTTCAGCCGGTTGGCGAGCTCTTCTTCCGAGATCTCGGTCTCTTGCTCGCGGGCGCGCTCCTCGTAGAGAGCGGCGAGGCGGAACATCGCGTCGGGCGTGTTCTCGGGGTGCGCGTTGGGCCCGCTGTACTTGGCGATGAACGCCTCGTAGCGGCGGATGGCTTCTTCACGCGCGTCGAGGAGGCCCTTCTTCTCGATCTGGATCTCGCGGTCGAGGGCAGAGAGGACGCGGCGCTTTCGGTCTTCGTAGTGGTGCTTGACGATCCGCGTCAGCGCGGCGCGGTAGTCCTTGGCCGCGGCCTCGTAGGCCTCGGCCTCTTTTTGCAGCTCGGCCAACGCGGCGATCTGATCGGGAGTCGGACTGTCTCTTATACACATCTCCGAGCCCACGAGACAGGCAGAAATCT
>CALKVR010000375.1 GCA_938004815.1 uncultured Polyangiaceae bacterium
GTGTAGACGCGTCCGGTGTGGCGAGCGATCAGATCGCGGGGGTGGAGCCCCGCTTCGGAGGCGACGTCGGCGAGATCTGGACCGTCGTACCGCACCGCGATCGCGTGGTGACTCGGGGCGACCGGCGCGGGTGCGGGCCGAGTGAGCGCGGCACGAAGCGCGGCCGGCTCGGCCCCGAGGATGACCAGCGTGGTGCCGCCCTGGACCACGTCTGCGGTCGGGATCGCGGCGCGGACCGCAGCCGCCAGCGACGCGAGCTGGCGCGCCCTGTCGGCGAGCCCGCCCGACAAGTCGGGGCGTACCGCGAGCGCACCCTCAGCGGCGCGGTCGATCCGCAACGCCTCTCCGTGCGAGGAAGCCGCCCTTGTCGAGGGCCCGGCGCACCGCCACGCCGATCGCGACTGCGCCCGGCGTGTCGCCGTGCATGCAGAGCGTCTCGAACCTGCCGACCCGCGCGAGCATGAGGGCTTGGGAGACGCAGGTCTCGGGGTCGGTGAGGAGCGCGTCGTGCCGGCTACGAGGCACGAGCCGGAAGCCGTCGTCGTACCGGCGGTCGACGAAGCCCTCGCGCTCGTAGGCGAGGCCGCGCTGGCGGGTGCCGATCTCGAGCCGAGAGTCGGGCGGGCCGACGATCGACCGCAGCGATGAGATCGCGGCGGCGGCAGCGTCGAGCAGCGCTTCGGCGTACGCCGGATCAGCGGCTGCGTCGTGGTAGAGCGCGCCGTGCGGTTTGACGCTGGCGACGGTGAGCCCGCGGGCTCGCGCGGCCGCGACCAGGGTCCGGCACTGCTTCTCGATGGCCTCGCGCGCCTCGCCAGGCTGGCAGAAACGCGGCACGCGCCCGAACCCGGAGCGGTCCGGATACGACGGGTGCGCCGCGACTCTGACGCCGGCGCGCTTGGCGCGGTCGAGCGTGCGCGCGAGCAACGCACCGCCGCCGGCGTGCCCGCCGCACGCGACGTTGGCGACGGTGGCGATCGAGAAGAGCGCCTCCGGCTCGTCCTCGAGCTCGCCGAGATCGACGTTGAGGTCCATGTCAGACCCGCCGTGCGCTGAGATCCGCCTCCCGCGCTGCCTCGAGCGCGGCCTCGATCTCGGCGGCGAGCTCGTCGGCAGCCTCCTGCTCTTTGGCCTCTTTCGTCTCGCGCGCAGCCTCGTCGAGGCGGGCCTCGACCCGCAAGAGGATGTCGCGCACGCGCTGGCCCTCTTTGCTCGAGGGGTCGACCTTGCGCTCGTCGATGATCGCGCGCGCGCGCTTGAGGGCCGGCGTCACGGTGGCGATGAACACGGCGTCCGACCCGGAGAGCTTCTTGCTCACCCGCGAGACGAGGTCGCGCATCTGGCCGATGGGCGAGAGTTTTTGCCGGCGGCGGACGACCCAGGCGAGGCCGAGGACGGCGGCGAGGCCGGCGACGCCGGCGACCCCAATCACGGCCGGGTGCGTCGCCGCGCTGACGACCGGGGCGTAGGCGGGCGGCGGCGGTGGGTTCACGACCTCTATCGTGATCGCGCCCTTCAGCGAGCTCCGCCACTCGTCCATCGTGACGAGGCGCGACTGCGACATGGGCAGCATCCGGAGCGGCAAGCAGGGCTCCTGCACGCCGAGCTTGGCGCACACGGGCGCGGGGTCGCCCGTGCGCACGGCGACGACCTCGTGCGTCTTGGGATCGCGCGAGGTCACGTGCCAGCCGCCGGCCTTGAAGTCGATGAGCCCACCGGGGTCGACGCTCGCGCCGCCGGGGGTGCCGTCGGGCCAGGTGGTCGTGGCCGCGTCGATCTCTGCGCCGTCGAAGGTCGACCGAAAGCTGCCCTTCAGCCGGATCTCGCCCCCCGGCTCGACGTCGACGTGCTCGGCGAGGCGCTTGAGATCGAGCTGAGTCGTGGGCATGGCGCGAAAAGACGTCAGCGAAGATGAACGCTGCCGGCCGTCTCCATCATCATAGCGACGACGAGCGGATCCTTCAGCGATCCTTTGCCGGCGGCGTGGACGCGGAGGCGGGCGAGACGCTTGGCGTCTTCGACGAAGAGCGGTTCGCTGAGGGTAAAGGCGGCGTGGTGGAGCAGCCCCTCGCGCTCGCCGAGGAGATCGATCGCTTGCTGGTGGCGGTTCTGGCCGATGAGGGCCGATGCCTTCATGAGCGCCTCGCCCGCGGCGAAGCCTTGCACGGTGCGGGCGACCGAGGGGTCGATCGACTTCGCGCTCTCGGCGTCGCTGTTGGCGTACTCGAGCTTCACGGGGAGCTCGGTGGTGACGTTCTTCTTCGTGAGGCGGTCCTTGTACTTGAGCTCGACGAGCGCGATGTCCTTTTGGCCCACGCCCTCGGGGAGGCGGAGCTTGAGGAGGATGGCGTGGCTGTCGTCGCGCGCGAACGCGGGCATGAAGAAGCGCATCCCGCCCTCGACGTCTTCTTGGCGGTTCGCCTTGATGCCGTCGCGCCTCTGCGTCTGCTGATCCTGCGCGACCTCTTGCTGGCGCACGCGCGTGGACTCAGCCTCGCTGAGGCGGCGTGAGCCGTACACGTTGAGGAGGTCGACGCCCGGCTTCAAGCGCAGGCGGACCTCGACCGCGGTGGCGACCGGATCGAGCCGCTTCTCGAGCTCGGTGGAGAGCGCGGCCGGGATCTGCGAGGCGTCGCGCAGGTAGTAGTACCCGCCGGCGCCGTCCTGCGCGATCTGGCTCATCAAGGGGCCGTCGTAGTCGGTGCCCATCCCGAACGAGCTCGTCTGCACGCCGCCTTGGAAGGCGTCGAGGCTCAGCTTGGCGAGCGCGGGGCGCTGGGTGAGACCCTCGTTGGCGCGACCGTCGGACATCAAGAGCACGACGCGCACGCCGTCTTTGGCCGCCTTGGGATCGTTGGCCTGCTCGTACCCGAGCCGCAGCCCTTCGCCGATGTTCGTGCCCCCGCCCTCGACGATGTCGCCGATGGCCTTTTTCAGGCCGTCGCGGCGCGGGCCGACCTTGCCCATCGGGATCTTCACTTCGGCGCCGGTCGAGAAGGTGACGAGCGAGAAGTCGTCGCCGGGTTGGAGCTTGTCGACGAGGTCGCTCGCGGCGGAGCGGGCGGCCTGGATCAGCTGGCCACGCATCGAACCGCTCACGTCCATGACGACCACGACCGAGAGCGGCGGGCGCTCGGTCGCCTTCTCCAGGGTCGACCGCAGCGACAAACGCACGTGCACCGGCCCGCCGCTCGGCGCGAGCTTGTTGCGCTCGAAGTCGATGCCGAAGCTCAGCGCGCCCTCTTTCGGCACCTCGAGAGGCGACGCGTAGCGCGCGCCGATGTCGCTCACGACCTCTCGCTCGCTCGCGGGGAGGATGCCGGCGGCGACGGCGGATTCGAACGCCGACAAGTGCCCACCGCCGGGGCGGTAGGTGGTGGCGAACCGACCGTTCGGATCGATCGCGGACTCCTGTGCGGGCGGCGGGGCCTCGTCGTCCGCTTCTACCGGGGGCGACATGGGCCGCCCCTGCTTCCTGGACTTGTCCTGGTCGGCCTTGCCGGGAGGCGCGGGAGGCGGCTCATTGGCAGCGACCTTGCCCTCGCCCTTGCTGGGCAGCGAACGCTGGGGCTTGGCGCCACCCCCGATACCGTACCCCGAGCGCCCTGGGCCCATCGCTCCGTCCTGAGCTGCCTCGGGGGCCGGCGCGCCGCCCGGGTCCCCGGGAAAGGCAGCGGAGGCCGCCGCGGTCGCCGCGGGGCTGCTCTCCTTCTCCTCGTTCTTGTCGGCCTTCTTCTTGCTGTCGGTCAACCCGACGGCGCCTGCGCTCGGCGAATCGTCGGTGCAGCCCGCCCCGCACGCCAACGTCATCACCGTCGCCCACATCCAGCGTCGATCCATCATCGCCTCCGCGAGTCCTTGTGACGAACGGCTCGGACCAGGGATCTACCGGGCGCGCCCATCGGCATCGTAGAGCATGTGCCCCCGGCCGACGTTCCCGTGACCTTCAAATGAGCTGAACGACCGCCGCCACCACCAGGGCGAGGACGCCCAGCACGATGACCGCCTCGACCGTGTTGGCCCCGCGGCGGCTTTCTCGGCTGGACCACCGCGCCACTGACCGGGAGTGTAGCAGGTCGCGTTTGTCTGCATCCACGCTAAGCTCGGGTGGCAGATGACCTACCTCGTCGCGATCCTCGGCCTGGCCGTGCTGATGATCGTCCACGAAGCCGGCCACTACTTCGCGGCACGGGCGTTCGGCCTTCGCGTCACCAAGTTCTCGATCGGCTTCGGGCCGACGTTCTTCCGCGTCCAGCCCGACGAAGGCTTCTGGACGTTCGTGTCGTTCGGCGATCGCGTGAAGGTGAAGCTGTTCAAGCACGATCCCGAGCGGCATGGCCCGACCGTCTTCCAGGTCGCGATGATCCCGTTCCTGGCGTACGTGCAGATCGCGGGGATGAACCCGCTCGAAGACATCGACCCCCGCGACAAAGGCTCGTACGCCAACGCCGGGATCTGGGGTCGCATCTGCACGATCTTCGCGGGGCCCGCAGCGAACTACGTGTTCGCGTCGGTGTTCTTCTTCTTTCCGTTCTACATCGAAGGGAAAGAGGAGAAGGGCGGCGCGACGCAGGTGCACGTCTCGGAGGGCGCCCCGGCGGCGGGGGCCGGGCTGAAAGACGGCGACACCGTGATCTCGATCGACGGCGCCGAGATCAAGACGTTCGAGGATCTGAGCGCCAAGGTGCAGGCGGCGGCCGACAAAGAGGTGCCGTTCGTCGTCTTGCGCGACGGGGCGACCATCACGATCCCGATCAAGCCGCAGTACACCGAGGCGTGCGGCAAGATCTGCATCGGCGTCAGACCGTTCTACTACAAGGTGCCGGTGAGCGCGGCCGAGGCGGCGAAACAGGCGGTCGTGCTGCCGCCCGTGGTCGTCAAGACGATGCTCGTCTCGCTATCGGATTGGGCGCGCGGCAAGAGCGAAGAGAAGCTCGGCGGGCCCACGCGTATGGTCCAGGAAATGAAGAAGGTCGCCGATCGCGGCTGGGCCGACTTCATCGGGCTGCTCGGGGCGCTCTCTGCCTACCTCGCCGCGTTCAACCTGCTGCCCATCCCCGCGCTCGACGGCGGGCGGTTGATGTTCCTCAGCTACGAGGCCGCGACCCGCAAGCGCGCCAACCCCACCGTCGAGGCGCACATCCACGCGATCGGCCTCGTGATGATGCTCGGGCTGATGCTCTACGTGACGTTCGCGAACGACGTGCCCGGCCTCCTGAAATAGCGCAGCCCGTGGACGACGCGCTCCTCGATCTCGCGGCGCCGCCGACGCTCCCGGCCCTGACCGAGCGCGCGGCGACGGCCGAGCTCGTCTACGCGGGCGCCGGCGTGGCCCGCGTGGACGATGAGGGCGCAGACGACGGGCCCGGGTTCCTCTGGCTCTCTCACCTCGAAGGCGAGGTCCCGCTCGGGACACGCGCGTGGCACGCGGGGCTCGCGTGGGACGTCGCCTCGGCTGCCGCAGCCGGCAAGGGTCGTTCGATCATCTGGGGCAACCCCGAGCTGTGGGCCCGCGCGGTCGGCTGGCACGAGAGCGGTCTCGCCGGCGGGGGCTCGCTCGGGTTCGTGCTCCCGTTTCCGCGCGACGACGAAGACCGCGCGCTCGAGGATCAGGTTCGCGTCGTGAGACCGTGGGACACGGGGTACTTCTCGGACTCGATCCTGACGATCCGGCCGGCGTTCGACGCGCGCGTCGTGCTGCCGCCCGTCGTCCTGCAGATGCGCCAAGGGCTCGACGTCTCGTACGGGTTCGACGACGGGCGCGCCGATGTCGTCGCGCGCATCGCTACCTACGCCGGGTGGGAGCTCATCCCCCGCGTCACGGCCGGGCTCGAGCTCTGGCAGATTTACTCGATCACGGCCGAGGTCGACGACGACAAGCGCGCCGCCTTTACGCTCTCGCCGTCGCTCCGCCTGCGAACCGAGCTCCTCGAGCCGGGGCTCTCGTTCTTGTTCCCGCTGTCGACCCCGCTCGAAGGCATCGCGACCGCGTTCTTCGCGGCGCGGGTGCACGTCCGGGTAGCGCTCGGCGACACCGCGAAAGTAACCTACGACCCGTGAACGCCTTCACGCGCGGCCTCCTCGCGGCAGCCCTCGGGCTCGCCCTCGTCGCGTGCTCGCCGACCAAGGTGAGCATGCGCGGCGGCCCGCGCGAGTACGTCGCGACCGACTACGAAGACGTGCTCGACCGGTGGACCCGCACCGAAGACCTCATCACCCTGGCCGAGCTCGACAACCTGCTCCAGGCCACCGCCACCTTCGAGTCGTGGGATTTTCGGTGGGCCTACGTCGTCCGCTACGTCGAGGACTACCGCCTGACGATCGAGCAGCGAAAAAAGCTCCTCGAAAAGACGCTCGACGAGACCAAGCAGGGTCACCATTTCTTCGTCGCCATCACCGGCGGTGAGCGCCGCTTCAACGACCTGACCAAGCCCGACAGCGCGTGGATCGTCCGCCTCATCGACAGCACGGGCAACGAGACGGCACCCGAGGAGATCGCGCTCATCAAGCGGCCGAACGCGATCGAGAAGACGTACTACCCGTACATCACCGTCTTCCACCTCGCGTTTCGGATCCGGTTTCCTCAGGTGCGCCCCGACGGCCGCCCCACCGTGTCTCCCGACGCCGAGTGGGTGGGGCTCAGGTTCGCGGGCGCGCAAGGCAACAGCGAGCTGCGCTGGGTGCTCGATCGCGACCTGCCGACCGCGCCAGCCAAGCCGGCGGCCGCGGGCGCGCCGCAGGTGATCATCGAGCGCTGACGGCCCGCGCTCGCGTCACGAGACGCGCAAGAGCTCGATCAGCGACGGGATCGTCGAGAACAGCTCGAGCGTCTTCATCCGCGTGGCGACGAGGACGAGGGCGCCCTGAGGGCCGGCCTTGATCTCCGCCGGTGCGGCGCCACCCTCGAGGACGGAGCCGGCGAGGACGACGTCTCCCGAGCTGAAGGTCTGCTCGCCCTCGCCCTGGATGATCGAGCCGAGCCCGACGATGGTCAGCCCGGCGACGTCTCCGGACGCGGCGACGAGGACCTCGGCGGGCGCGAGCGAACGCACGGTCAGGTTGTCGAGCGCCATGAAACGGCTCGACTCATCGAGGTCGCCGAGCGGCCCCATCGTGGCCCCCGCGAGCGCCGCGACGCGATCACCACGCGAGACCAAGTCGTCCATGACCCAGGGGCACGACTTGAGCGCCGACTCGACGTGATCGCGATCCCACACCGCTACGCGCGAGGGCGCGGTGGCGACGACTCGAACGGCCGGACTGTCGGCGTACGCCGTGAACGCGGGAGCGAGCGCGGCCTCTGCGAGCGCCACCGCCGCGACGTCGGCGATGGTGGCGCACACGACCGCCGACCCCGACAAGAGGAGCGCGATGCCGAAGCCGCTCACCTCTTCGTCGACGCCGAGATCGACCACCCGCGCCGACTTCGCCAGATCGACCTGCACGTCGCCGGGGAGATCGTTGAAGCCGTCGACCTTGTCGAGCACGAGGCCGCCTACGGTGCGCTCGGGCGGCGGTACCGTGGGGGCGCGCGCGGCGGGCGCCGCGGGCGCAGGCGCAGGCGTAGGCGCGGCGGGGACGGGGGGCGGCGGTGCAGGAGCAGGTAGACGAGCAACCGTTGCAGGCGCGGCTGTTCGATGCGCACGCGGGTGACGCCGGCAACAATGCCAAAGCCACCGAGCAACTGGATTGA
>CALKVR010000376.1 GCA_938004815.1 uncultured Polyangiaceae bacterium
CACGGCCGTGGTGGTCGTGGGGGTGGCTTGCGGCGCAGGGCTGTCGCTCATGACATACTTGTAAGGAAGCGGCTCGCCTCGCTGCGGCCCTGCCGGCGACGCCTGCACGATCGGATGATCGAGCGACAGGCTCGCGCCCTTTCCTACGCACGCGTAACCCCGCGGGGTGACGCGGTACCAGCCGCCCTCGCACCCGGCCGTCCCCGCGGAGCGCTCGGCGCGATCGACGACCGCTCCGGCGCGCAAGTAGCCGAGCTTGTTCGAGCGCGCTCGCGCCTCGTCGTAGATCCACGTGCGCATGGCGATGCTCGCGATCTTGGCGCCGTGCCCCGGCTCGAGCTCGGCCGCGGGCACCGTGACCGACGCTGCCGCGCTGGCGGACGGCGCGGCGGCGGTCGCCGAAGGCCGCGGGAGCGAGACCGTCGCGGCCGGGAGCGCGACGCGCCCCGGTGGGTCTCGCCGCTCACACCCGACGAGCAGCGTGACCGCGGCGACGGCGAGCGCGCGCGCGGGCGTCAGCCCGTCGTGCAAGACCCGCCTTCGCACATGTTCGGCGCGACGCACGTGTCGGGATCGACCATGTTGTCGGGGACGTCGATGCAGCTGCCGGTGAGGCAGTTCTCGCACTCGCCGCACATCGCGGTCTGGCAACACCGCGCGTCGACGCAGTTGCCGCTGTGGCACGTAGTGCCCACCGTGCAGATCGCGCCGAGACAATCGCCGCAGACGGGGTCGCCGCAGTCGACCCCCGTCTCGCCCGGGTCCATGACGAGGTTGTCACACGCGTAGCAGATGTTCGCCTCGCAATGCTCGCCGACCGGGCAGTCGAGGTCGGACAGGCACTCCAGACAAACACCCATGCCGTCGCACCCGATGGGGCAGCCGGGCGCCGGGCCGGCGGGCACGAACGCGAACGTCGGGCTGCCGAGCGCGCAGCCCTCGGTGACACAGGGGCCCTGATCGGGGGGCAGGTCCATGTCGTCGAACGCCGACCCCAGCATGCCCGCGGTGCACGCGGGCTCCTGGCAGTCGCCGCGGGGGTCGGGCACCGGCGACGTCGGATCGCCCGTCACGACGCTGTAGTCGCAGATGTTGACGTCGCAGACCGCGGTCTGGCACGGCCCCGGCATGCAGTCGTCGTCGTCGTCGCACGCGACGGTGCAGACGCCGGCCACGCAGGTGCCGTTCTGCGAGGCGAGCGTCTCGCAAGGCGTGCCCTCGGGGGCGGGCTGGTGCGACGGCCCGGCGTCGGTGCAGGTGTCGATCGTGCACGGCTCGGCATCGGCGGCGTCGGTGGGGTCGGGCAAGCTCGCGAGCGTGCCTGCTTGGCAGCTCGCGACCGCGCAGTCGCCCGGCGTCTGCGTCACGGTCGGGCCATCGGCCCCGGGCTCGGTGTAACAGAAGCCGCTCTGGCAAACGGCAAAGCTGCACGCATCGGGCGGCGCCGGGCACTCTTCGGGGGCGGCGCAGCGGACGAGCGAGGGCCCCTCACCGACGGCATCGACCGAGCACGCGGAGGCGGCGACGACGGCAGCGACGCCGGACCACGCGAGGACGCCAGAGACCGCTCGAACCCCGCGCGCCACGCCGTCACCCCGCTGAGACTTGCTTGTAGACCTGACCGTAGCGGCGCGCCGGGCGCTCCCAGCCGAGGTCGAGCCGCATCACCCGGCGGCGCACCGCGCCGAAGCGCGGGTGCACGTACGCTGCGAGCGCGCGGCCGATCGCACCGCCGAGCGCCGCCTCGTCGTCGACGTCGAAGAGAAAGCCGGTCCCCGTCTCGAGCTGGCTGTCGATATCGACCACCGTGTCGACGAAGCCGCCGGTGCGGGAGGCGATGGGGAGCGCGCCGTAGCGCTGCGCATGCATCTGAACCAGCCCGCACGGCTCGAAGCGCGAGGGCAACACCACGAAGTCAGCGGCGGCGAGCAGCTTGTGGGCGGTCGGCTCGGAGACGCGGCCGAGGAACCGAGCCCGCTCGGGGTAGCGCTCGACGGCGCTCGTGAGCCCCTGCTCGAGCGCGAGGTCGCCGGCCCCTGCCAGCACGAACGAGACGTCGTTCTTGAGGATCTTGGGGAGCGCGGCCGCGAGCAGGTCGGCGCCCTTTTGGTGGACGACCCGGCCGAGCGACACGAAGAGCGGACGGTCGGGGGCGAGCTCGAGGCCGAGCTCGGTGAGCACCGCGCTCTTGCATCGCCCCTTGTTCGACGGCTCGTCGGCGTCGTAGCGCGCGATGAGGTTCGAGTCGGTCGCGGGGTTCCAGAGCGAATAGTCGACGCCGTTCACGATCGCGGCCGGGGGCGCCCCACGCGCGCGGAGAACGCCGTCGAGGCGGTTGCCGCCCTGGGGCGTGAGGATCTCTTGGGCATAGGTCTCGGAGACGGTGGTGACGGCGTCGGCCTCGAGGAGACCGCCCTTCAAGAACGAGATGCCCCCGTAGAACTCGAGGCGTGACGGCGTGAAGTGCCCGTCACCGAGGCCGAGCGCGGTCAGCGCTCGCTTGGCCGCGTCACCGTCGAACTGCCCCTGGTGGGCGGCGTTGTGGATCGTGAGAACCGTCCGCGTCACCTCCAGCTCGGGGTAGAGACGCATCAGGTAGGCGACCATCGCCGCGGGCCAGTCGTGCAGGTGGACGACGTCGTAGGGTTGCCCGCTCTTGGCTTGCCGGCGGCAGAGCTCGACCACGGCGCGGCAGAGGACGCCGAACCGCGCGCCGACGTCGTCGCCGCCGTAGATCCCCGCAGGATCCGCCTCGTCGAGCCCGGCGAAGAGGCTCTTGCCGGACGGCCCGAGGGCATCGATGGCCAGGATATCGACCCCGGAGCCGAGCCGCCCGTCGAAGAGCACGGCCTCGGCGGGCGCGCCGGACGAAGCGGACTCTTCACCCGGGTGGGCCGGGAGCGCGAGGGGCGTGAGGCGGCGGGCGAGGAGGATGCCCGACCGCTCGATCGCCTCGTAGCGCGGCAACGCGACCGTCACCTTGTAGCCGAGGTTCTTGAGCGTTCGGCTCAGGCCGAAGACGGCGTCGCCGAGGCCCCCGACCTTGACGGGCGGGGCGAGCTCGGAAGTCACGAACAGGATCTCCATGTGCCAGGGCGGTCTACCACAGCTAGGCTCCGGCCGGACGAGATGACCCGTCTTCGCGCACACGAGCAGGCCGAGCAGCCGGTGCGCCCCGAGGGCGTCGACGAGGCGGCGGTGGTCACCGTCCTGCGCGTGCCGCCCGAATGCTCGGGGATGCGCATCGACCGCTTCGTCCAGTCTCAGCTCAAGCGCACCAGCCGCACGAAGGCCCAGGCGATCATCCTCGTGTCGGCGTACGGCAGCGAGGGCAAGCGCCTCGCTCCAGGCGATCGCGTCCAGGCCGAGCAGCGCATCTTCCTCTGGCGGCCACCCTGGGATGACGAGCCCGCCGAGGGCACGCTCCCGATCCTGTACGAGGACGAGGCGCTCCTCGCGATCGACAAGCCGGCCATGATCCCGGTGCACCCGACCGCGCGTTACTACCGGTCGACCGTCACCAAGATGCTCGAGGCCGCGCGCCCCGACGAGCGCTTTTTCCTCGCCCACCGGCTCGACCGCGAGACCACGGGCGTGCTCCTCCTCAGCCGGACCAGCGAGGCCGACCGCCACGTCAAGAAGCAGTTCGCGGGGTTGGACCCCAAGACGGGCAAGCCGTCTCCGCGCCGGTTCGTCGACAAGACCTACGTTGCGATCGCGCACGGCTGGCCCGAAGTCGACGACTTCCGAGTCGACCTGCCGCTCGAGGAGGACACGTCGAACCCGATCCGCGTGAAGATGCGGGTCGCGAAGCCCGGCGAGGGGCTCGCGTCGAGCACCGCTTGCCGCGCGCTCGGCCGGCGCGTCGATCCCGAGACCGGCCGTCGCTATGCCCTGGTGCGCTGCGATCTGGAGACCGGCCGCCAGCACCAGATCCGCGTCCATCTGGCGGCGTCGGGCTTGCCGCTCGTGGGCGACAAGCTCTACGGCGAGGACGACCGCATGCACGCGCGCGGCTCCGACGGCGAGCTCACCGAAGAAGACATGCGCCGGCTGCTCCTCCCGCGGCAGGCGCTGCACGCACAGGCGCTCGAGCTCGACCACCCGAGCGAAGAGGGGCGGCGGGTCCGGTTCGAGGCTCCGCTCGCCGAGGATCTGCGGGCGTTCTGGGACGCGCTCTCGTCGCCGTGATCACGCGGCGCGGGCGCGGGCGCTCTCGGGGCTGTCACGGTACGGCGTGGCCTGGGACAGCTCGGGGTCGGCGACATCGGTGGTGGCGCCGATCACGCGCTGCATGACGCCGGCCACGACGTCGGGGTGAGGCGCGCCGTCCAGGAAAATCGCGAGCGTGCCGTCGCGGAGGCGCGCGCGGGCGCAACCTCGGAGGCTGCGCGCGAGCGCGTCGATCGTCTGGATCGCGCGCGCCGACAGACCGCTGTGGGCCCCCGCGGGAGCGAACGTCGCGTCGACGCGGATCCGAAAGCGATCGGGAGTCATTCGCTCGGCAGACAGCACGACCGGGACGCCGCGCGCGTGGGCCCGCACCGACAGCGGGCAATGCGCGACCTCGCCCCCGGTGGCGCGAGCGATCTCCTCGAACGCGGGGACCAGGTCGGCGACCGAGGTCGCCGGGACCATGTCGGCGCGCGCCTCCTCGATCGCACGCGCCAGGGCCCGGGCTGCGGCGCGCGCCTGGTCGAGGGCCGGCGACTGCGAGCCGTGGGGGACGGTCACGCGGACGATCACGTCGGTCACGGTCACGTCGCCCACCTCGGCGGCCCGGTCGAGCGCCGACCGTACCTCGCGCGTCAAGAGGCGCAGCGAACGCCCGAGCTCGTCGGCGGAGCGCACCGACGCGACCCCGGGCGTCGCGCCGAGCGCGGGCTCGAGCCGAAGCCCCAAGTCGAGGGCGCGCTCGAAGCGAACGGAGACGGCGACGGGGCGCGGCTCGGGCAGCATCGGCGCGAGCTCGCGCCTGGAAGCGCTCTGGAACGCCCCGACGACCACGACCACCAGCGCGAAGAGGACCAGTACGACCATCGGGCCCCGTCTCGAAAGCGTAGCAGCGTGGAGGAAACGTCCAGCTCTCGCTCGCGGCTGAGCTCGATCCCGCCGTTTCACCCCCCAGCCCCCTCGCTCCGCGAGGGGGGGTCCGAAATGTTGCCGGCGCGATCGGGAGCCGGAACAATCGCGCTCATGCCGAAACGCCGCGCCGAGCGCACCCGAGTCGCGCCTCCCCAGGAACGTCGCAGCAGCCGCAGCGCCGACCCCGTGACCGCGCTGAGCTTGTTCCTGGTCGCCGAGCGCGCGCGACGCATGGCGCGCGTGATGACGCTCGGCACGCTCGACGGTCGCCTGGTCGCGTCGTCGGGCGGCCCCGACCCCTCACGCGTCGCGGCCGCGGGCTCCCTCAAGCTCCGCGGCCTCGCCACCCCCGAGCTGCTCGGTGATCTCGGCGATCTACCGTTCTACGTCACCGTGCTTCACGATCGAGACGAGGCGCTCGTCCTCACCTGCGTGGGCGGCTTGGACGCGGCCGGCGCCGCCGAGCCGCACATCGAGCGCATCCTCGCTTAGGTGGCTGGGGGCTTTCGCCGATAGCCTCGCGATCTCGGCGTCGAGCGTGCTCGCGTACGGTCGTACGCTCCGCGCGACTCGCCACCGACCTCGCTCGCTCTCGACGAAAGCCACTCAGCCACCATCTCTTGAAGGCTCTCCCTGCGCTGCAGTGGAGATCAGGTGACTGTCGCCATCTTCACGGCCGAGGGGCGTAAGCCCCGCAGGCCGAAGGCGGGCGCGCGAACGGCGCGACGAGATCCTGCATCACGGCGTGCACCGGTTCCATGCCGCGATCTCTGCTGCGCAAAACTGCTCCTCACCATTCACGCTAAAGCGACCGTCTGCGCAAGACCAGGCATCCTGGACGGCGAGCGCGCAATCCAAGACCGCTGAGTACTCCGCGGCGCAGCCCGCGTCGACGGCGCCCAAGCAGGGGCCCAGGAAGTGGTCCACCGTGCAACTCTCATTTGGGAATAGCGACTCCGCTAGATCGGAGAGCGTGTTCATCTTGTCAGCGCAGGGCCCACAATACGGGACAAGGTCGCCGGCGCCGCCGGACGTGCAGAAGCAGCCTTCGGGGAGGCACTCGTCGCCGCAAGGTTCACACTGCTGCAGTTCGACTGGCGCGTCATACGAGACGCCGTACTCGGTGGTGTAGATCAGCAGCGCCGGGTCCGCCAAGCGCGGCGCCTGAAACACCACCGCACAGGTGCCGGTTGCCCCATCAGCCAGCTTGCTCGTTGCAGGGCAGCTGTCAGGGTGGAGCTCGGTGTAAGGGTCACCCGCGTACACCAGACCATCCTCCATTTGGAGCGAGAACAACATGGGCAAGAGCGCGACGGCGCTACCCGTGTCGTTCGCGAGCTCCACCGACACGACGTACAACGTGTCTTCGGGATCGGCTGGCTCGGCGTAGCCAATGTGATTGACGCGCTCGGCTGCAACCACCGTCATTACGAGCGTCTGGTCGGATCCTGACGCTGAGCTCTTGCCCGATCCATCCGAGTCATCTGCACCCCCGCTCCCACCGGAATCGCCGCACGCCGACGCCAATGCCGGGGTGATGATCAACAGTGCTGCCCCACCGAACGCGACCCGCCTAACCATGGTTTCCGAGCGTAGCACAAGCGATCCGGCTGGCTACATCGGGGCTACGACGCCGGGCCTCCCCGTTCTTGCATCACGGCGCCTCGGCCGAAGTCCACGCTCGTCCAGCTAGCTCGGACGGCGGCTGGATGGTTTTCGTCGAGAGCGAGCGAGGTCGGTGGCGAGTCGCGCGGAGCGTACGACCGTACGCGAGCACGCTCGACGCCGAGATCGCGAAGCTATCGGCGAAAAACACCAGCCGACGCTTAGATCCCTCGCGGAACCTTGGCAATATCGACGAGGCCGAGCGCGTGCCGGATGAGCGCGCTGCGGTTCGCCTTGGTGAGGCCGCGCGCTTTCAGATCGTCGACCATGTCGTCGAGCTTCTTCAGATCATCGGTGTAGACCGAGATGCAGATGACTTTGTAGTGCGTGGGCTTCGTGTCGGCGGCGCTCTGCTTCGGCGCCGCGGTCTTGCCCGGCGTGTAGAACGCCCCCGAGAGAACGCCCTCCACTTCTTCCCGGTCGTAGAGGTCGAAACCTCGCGTCTGCTCTTCTTCCCGCATGGTTTCCTTCCCGTTTCCTACGCCGATGCCGCCGCACGGTCGGCTGCTGCTTGATCCCGCATGCTCGGACGCGCGTCGGTCCGCTCCGATGACGAGGCCCGGCGGGCCTCGATGATCCGATCCACCACCGCGGCGTAGTCGTCCGCGGCGCTCATCCCCGCCGCATACTCGAAGATCGTCTGACCTTGCGCGGGGGCTTCTTTGACCTTGATGGCCGCCCGCACCGGCGGCAGGCACCGATCACCGAAGTGGCCCTTCAAGGTGGCGACCGCTTCGTGGCAAATCTTGGCGCGAGCATCGAAGAACGTCGGCAAGACGCCCCAGATCTGCACCGGGTGGTGCAAGAGCGCGTTGACGTTCTTGACCGTCTTGATGACCTGGCGCACGCCGACCAGGCTCAGGTAGTCGCAGGCCACCGGCACGAGGACGCTGTCGGCGAAGACGAGCGCGTTCTGGTTCATGAGCGAGAGGCTCGGCGAGC
>CALKVR010000377.1 GCA_938004815.1 uncultured Polyangiaceae bacterium
GAACTGGAAGACGACGCGGCCCGCAGGCGTCCCGATGCCCGAGGTCAGGCCCGGCCCGCCCGCGAGCCCGAGCTCCAGGAAGTCTGCCCATGGCGCCATGCGCCACTTCACGCCGGCGAGGAGCTCTGCGTTCGTCGAGCGTTGATCGGGATTCTCGACATCGACGCCCCCCGAGCTCTCGAGGCCGAGTTGCAGCGAGCGCTCCTCCAGCAGCAGAACGCCGATACCGGCCCCCCAGTCGACGCGGTGGCCGAGCGTGATGGGGCCTTGGTTGGTCGAGCCACGGAAGCTCGGCCCCGCCATCAAGCTCCAGATGAAGCGGTCTTCGCGACCGCCCAGCAGGAGATGCGGCTGACCGCGAACGGATCCGTCCGAGACGTAGGCGTCATCCGCTCCGGTCGGCACCCAGACGTAGCCGCCCACGCCGATCTGGAAAGGCTCGTGATACTCGCCGAACAGCCTCACGCGCGCGCCGAGCCGAAGATCGCCGAGCGCCGCGCCCGAGGGCTCAGAGAAGGCGAAGCCGCCCGCGGTCGTCGATTCGCCGCTCGAGAGAACCGCGAACGGCATGTCTGCGTTGATGAGGAACCGATCGATGATCGAGAACGCGAGGCCGACGTGGACGAATAGCTGATCCTGGACGACGGCGCCGAGGCGCGAGTCTCCGTCGGCGTCTTCACGCACGACGACGAGCGGGTCGCGCGCGTAGTCGAGCAATGCCATCGCGTGGAGCGTCGCCTCGCCGGCCGCGTACGGGGATGGGACCCCAAAGAAGCGGTCGCCTGGCGCCGACGGCGTGAACTTGGGCAAGTCTACGGCTGCCGTCTGTGCTTCTTGCGCGTGGGCCGGAGCCGTGGCTGCAGCAAGGTACAACCCGAAGCACGACGGCGCCGCCCACCGAGCCAGGGCGCCGCCCCATGTTCGGCCACGGGCGAGAGTTGACGATCCGATAGACGACATGGTGGCCCGCTGGGGCCTCGACTCGAGGTTCACTGGTATGCTCGTAGGGTGCGAGAGCGACGTCGTGAGGTCTCGACGGCTCGCCGGTGAGGACTGAAAAGCTCATGCGGCGCGAAGCGCCATCGAGTTTGCGCGGGGCAAGCGCCGACGGCGCGCCTGTCCGCAAGACTGCGGCAGAGCGGGAGCAACACCTGGACCACGCTGCGGACCATCGCTGGGTCTCGCTTCGCCCACGACGCGCTTGCCGTCGACCTCACGCGTCATCGAGATCGGGTGAGGCCCCATCGTCTCACCCGGTGTTTCAACGCTGGAGCGAGCGACCGGGTCCCGAACGTGACCGCCCTCGTTCGCGCGTCTCTTCCCACGACAGGTTGCGCGGCACGACGCTTGCCAACAGCGAGCGCGACCATGAAACGTGCTTACACGATCATCGCTTGTACGACGGCCGGCGCGCTCACGATTGCTGGTAGCGCGGCCGCTCAGGAAAAGCCGGCCGAGCCACCGAAGGTGAGTGAGGACGCGGGCGGCGCGAAGCAAAAGGGTGAGACCGCCGCCGTCGAGAAGCCCGACGAGTCCAAACGCCCCGATGGTTGGACCCCCGGGATAGCCATCGGTGGCACCTTCAACCTCGTCGACACGCGCAGCGTCGTGGGCGTGCAGGACGGTACGTCCCTGATCTTCGGGGCCGCTGTCGACGCGGAGCTCCAGTTCAACCGCGGGATGCACGAGTGGCGAAACAACCTTCGTGCCGCCGCTGGGGCGACGCACGCTCCTGCTATCGGCGAGTTCGTCAAGACCAATGACGGACTGTCATTCGAGACGATCTACCTGCTCCACGTCTACGAGATCTTCGGGCCGTTTGCGCGGTTCGCGCTCGATACGCAAATGTTCCCCAGCCTGGAGATCCGGCCGACGGCGGCGAATTACTCGATTGCCAACCTCGACGGTACGACGACGAACCTCAGGGGCTCCCGCCTCTACCTGACGGACCCTTTTCAGCCGCTCACGCTCAAGGAGTCGCTGGGCGTCTTCGTCCAGCCGTTGCGAGAGCGTTGGATGAACCTGGAGGCGCGCGCGGGGCTCGGCGCACAAGAGGGCGTGGCGAAGGGAAACCTCGCGATCGATGACGATGACGCCACCGCCGACGTCGTCGAGGTCAAAGAGCTCGACCACTTCTTCCAGGTGGGCGCCGAGGCCGTCGTGAACGCCTGGGGCTTCATCGATGAGGACAAGCGCGTCTCCTACACCGTTGGCGTCGGCGTGCTCTTCCCCTTCGTTACGAGCGATCTCCCCCCGGGGGACGACAGGAGCTTGATCGAGCTGACGACGGTCGAGGGCCTCGCCGGTCTGAACGTAAAGGTCTTCGATTGGGCTTCGCTCGGCTATGAGCTCGTCGTCACCCGGCAGCCGATGTTGGTCGACCAGTGGCAAGTGTCGAACTCTCTCCTCCTCACGATCGGCGCCGCATTCGGCAGCAAGGCACCGGTGGAGGAGCCGCCCTGCGAATGCGAGCCGGCTCCTGCAGCGGCGCCGCCTGCTCCGGCGCCGGCTCCTGCCCCGGCTGCTCCCGAGCAGCCCCCGGCTGCCC
>CALKVR010000378.1 GCA_938004815.1 uncultured Polyangiaceae bacterium
GGCCGGGGACGGTCTTGGGCGGCGCGATCGGCGGCGGCGGTGCGGGAGCGGCCGTCGGTGCGGCGCTCGCGCTGGGCGCGGCGCTGGCCGAGGGAGCAGCAGAGGGCGCCCCGCTGCCGGACGGCGCAGGCTGGGCCGAAGGGGTAGCCGACGGCGCGGGCTGGGCGCTCGCCGGCCGGGCGTCGATCAAGCCGGGTACGAGCGCGAAGGCCCCCACCGCGACCCCGAGCACCCACGCCAGGCTTCGATTCTTGGGCCGCATCCCGCTTTCGTTCGACGGAGTCATGGCTCTCGGAGTCACTGCTGTGCGGATCCCTGCTGTGCGGCTCATTGCGGGCCGTCTCCCGGCTTCGGTTGGTCGGGCAACGGCTCGGGCGCCTCGCCGGCGTCGTCGAGCACCTCGTTCAGCTCCTCCCGCAAGACGCGCTCCTCACGGGCCCGCTCGCGCTGGAGCGTGCGGACGCGCGTGATCTGGTCTTCGCGGACCTCCCAGGCCTGCTGGGTGATACCGACATCTGCCCGCAAAATCATCGATTTCAACCGGTCGCGGACGAAGCCGAAGTTGCGCATGAGGACCTCGCCGACGAGGACGCGAGCCTCGCCGTCCAGCTCCTCGAGCCGCACCTGGTAACCGACCAGGTTCTTCGTCTCGCCGTCGACCTCCTGGACCACCAACTGGGTTCGACGTTCGACCTCGGCGTCGAGCTCACCTTTGACCGCCGCGACCTGCGCGTCGGCGTCGTCGGCTTGTTTGGCAATGGGCAGGGCCTTGGCGGCGTAGGCCCGGAGGTCGCCGCCCCCTGCCCCACCGGCCGCGAGCTCGAGCTCTTTGCGGAGCACGACGCGGTACCGATCGCGGACTTCTTCGTCTTTCACGAAGCGCTGGTCGCCGAAGCCGGCGGTGACGCGCCCGGACCGGATCATCTTGCGAACGGCCTCGAGCTGCTGGCGAAACACGCCGAGGTCGCGCTCCTCTTGCTCGATTTGCGCCTGCCAGGCCTGGACCGCGGTGGGGTCGCGCACGACCCCGAGCGAGCCGCCCTCTTCGATCACGCGCTTGAGCCCGTTCACGATGGCCTGGTTCTGGTTGACCTGGAGCTCGAGGCGCTGGACGCCTTGCGACACCCGGTTCCACTGCCGCTCGGCCTCGACCTCGCGCTCGGCGAAGTCGCCGTCCGTGACGGGCAGCTTCTTCAGGCGAGCCTCGAGCGAACGGCGCTCGCGACGCACATCGGCGATCTCGCCCGAAAGGCTCCCGTCGTCGACGTCCTCCATCCCCGCGGCGAGGGTGAAGCGCGCGAGCGCGCTGCGGTTGAGCATCCCGAGCGCGCGCTCGATCCCGTTCTTGAGATCCGGGAACGCGCGGACGCGGGCGGGCGAGTTGAGCACGGCGTTGAGCCGCTCGACCATGTCGTTGGACTGCGCCAAGAGGTCGCGGCACTCGTTGATGTCGTCGACGATGCCGAACGCGGCGTCGCCGTCCTCGGACTCGCGCGCCCACTCCATCGCGATCGCGGGCAAGCCCGACGCGTCGACCGACTCGAACTCTTTTTTCGTGAGGCGGTCGTAGTAGGCGCCCGGATCGCTCGTCGACGCCAAGAAGGCCTCGACCTTCTCGCGCATCGGGTCGTACGTCGTCTTGAAGCCCTCGTAGGTCGCGAGCGCCTTGTCGAACTTGCCCGCGCGCAGCATCAGATCGCCGCGGAGCAGCGTGCTGTCGGCGATGTTTTGGCCACGGGGGTCCGCGACGGCGAGCACCTCGAGCGACCGGAGGGCGCGGTCGGCGTCACCGAGCTTCACGTAGACCCACGCGAGCTCGTAGAGCATCGTCCCGAACTCGGGCGACGATCTGCCGATGCGGTTGTAGGCGTCGACGGCGGGCTTGAGCTGCCCCGTCTCGTAGAAGAGGCGCCCGATCGCGAGCCACGCTTGGTCGATGACCATCTTGTGGGCCTCGGTGTCGGCCGGGAGCTTGGTCACCGCGGTGAAGAGATCGATTGCTTGCGCGTAGCGCTCGCGAGGTACCGGCGGCGGATCGTCGCCGTCCGCCACCGGGACGGGCGGAGGCGTCGACTCTTTGACCGAGATGAGCGCGATCATGTACCGCGCCTGGTGGGCGTACTCGCTCTTGTCGTCGATCGCGCCGAGCGCGGTCTTGGCCTGGGCGTAGTCTTTCTTGGCGAGGAGCGCCTTGCCGCGGGCGTACGCGAGGAGGCTCGTGGCCGAGGAAGGCGCGTTGTCGATGGAGGTGATCACCTCTTGCAGCAGCTTCTCGTCGCGCTTGCGCATCGCGATATCGACCTGACGAGCGAGCGCCTTGGAGAGATAAGGCGTGAACCGCTGGTCGCCCGACGACGAGGTGATCTTTTGGAAAACGCGCTTGGCCGACCAGAGCTGGCCGGAGCGAAAGTACACCTCACCCAGCAGGCTGAGCGCGTCGGGGTAGGCGGTCGGGTGGTCGGGGTACTTCTCGACCACCTGGTTCAGCACGTTCGCGGCCCGGTCGTAGTCTTTGGAGCCCATCAGCAGCATCGCATCGGCGATGCGCTGCGCGGGGGTTCGCTCGGTCTGCGACTTTTGGACCGCCTGCCGGATGCTGCCCACCGTCGACGAGATGCTCGTGACTTGTTGCTGGGCCGTGGTGAGCGCTTCGTCGGAGTCGATCGCTAACGCAGGGCTGGCCACGCCGAGCAGGGCGGCGAGCATCGCCGCGCCTGCCAACCTCGAGAGCAGCCGCCTGCCCGCGCCGAAGGCGCCCGCGGGAGAGGCGGAGAGAGAAAGGACGCGCATGGGGGCTCCAGGACCGGGTCAGGGCGTCGGCTGAGCGGCGGCGGGCGCGGCGGCGGCCCCCTGATCGGCGAGGCCGCTCGTGACCTTCTCGGTGTACCGAATCGCCGGACGATCCTCGAGCGGCGTCGTGACGCTGCCCTTTTCGTACGCGATGGCGTCGACCGCCATCGTCTTGCCCTCGACCGCGGAGAACGAGTGGCTGCCTCGCACCTCGAAGCGGTACCCGCGGAGGTACGAGAACACGCCGTATCCGTTGCCCTGCAGGTTCAAGAGGACCTGGAGCGTGTGATCGCCAGGAGGGATCGAGCCGTTGAAGATGGGGATCTCGTCTTGCTCGCTGAGGGCGCCCGACTGATCGGTCTTGTTGTACTGCACCGCGCCGTCGAGGACGAAGAGCGCGCGCGTGACCCGGAACGCATCGGAGAGATCGTTCTTGAAACGGATGACCGCGCGCGACCCGGAGCCGCCCCCGGAGAGAATGGTGTCGCTGAGGAGCGACAGGCGGGTGTGGCTGCGACGAATCTGCTCTTTCAGCTCGTCGATCTTCTGCTCGAGATCGCGCAAACGTACGGCGTACGTCTGGCCGTCCATCGGCGTCGGCGCGGCCGTGCCGGGGGC
>CALKVR010000379.1 GCA_938004815.1 uncultured Polyangiaceae bacterium
GCAGCATCCGCCGAGCCGGGCGTCACACGGAGGACCGCGTGGCCCCAGCGCAGCAGCACCTCGCCCGGGACGCGGGAACCATCGCAGGCGTCGCCCTCGCGATGCTCGGGATCAAGATGGTGAAGATCCTCCCCGCCATCCCGTTCGCGCCGGGGCACAAGCTCGTCCTGCTCACGCCCCTCTACGTCGCGGCCTCGGTCCTCACGCGATCCCGCTGGGGCGCGACCGCGACCGGCCTCGTCATGGGGACGGTCTCGTTCCTCTCCGGCGACGGCAAGTACGGCGTGTTCGAAATCCTCAAGCACGTCGTGCCCGGCATCATCTGCGATCTCAGCGTTCCATGGCTCGTCACGGGCGGGCGCCGGCCGGGCAAGGTTACATGGATGTTACACGGCGCGCTCACCGCCGCCGGGCGCTACGCCGCGATCTTCGCTGTCACGCTCCTTGCACAGCCTCCCGCGGTCGCGTTTGCTTTCCTCGTGCCGGGGCTCACCGTCCACGTAGTCTTCGGCATCCTCGCGGGTCTTCTCGTGAGGCCCGTCATCGCCTCGCTCGAGCCCTCTCTCGTAAAGGGCCTTCCCCTCAACCTCACCAAGGAACCATCATGAGCAAGCTCGTCGCCGACGACGGCCGCACCCACATCGTGTCGACGCTCATGCGCGAGTCGCTCGTCGATCGCCGCGTGGTGCAAAAGACGCGGACCGACACCGAGTTCGCGATCCTCCCCCACGTGACGCTGGTGGGGATCGGTGGCCAGTCGATCTTCGACCGAGGCAAGGGCGCGCTCTTGCCGATCGTCGAGGCGATCACCCACTTGAGAAAGAAGCACCCGATGGTGATTGGCGTGGGCGGGGGCACGCGCGTGCGGCACACGCTCTCGGTCGCGCTCGACCTCGGGCTCCCGACGGGGGGGATCGCGCAGCTCGTCGGCGCGATGGAAGAAGCGAACGCCGTCTTCTTGAACGCGCTCCTCGCCAAGCACGGCTCGATCGTCATGCAGCGCGAGCACTTCTGGGAGCTGCCGCTCTACATCGAGAGCAACATGCTCCCGATCGCGATATCGATCCCGCCGTATCACTTCTGGGAGCCCCCGCCCGAGGACGGTCCGCTCCCTGCGCACGGGTCGGACTTCGGCCTCTTCATCCACGCCGAGGTGCTCGGGATGAAGCGCATCATCTTCGTGAAAGACGAGGACGGTCTCTACGACAAGGACCCGAAGAAGCACGCCGACGCGAAGCTGTTCGAGAAGATCGAGCTCGACGACCTCCTCGAGAGACTCCCCGACGAGCTGATCCTCGACCGCGCGCTGTTCTCGGCGTGGAAGACGGCCAAGCACGTCGAGCGCGTGCAGATCGTCAACGGGCTCAAGCCCGACCAGTTGCTCGCCGCGATGGCGGGCGAGGACGCCGGCACCGTGATCACCCGCACCGTGAAAGGAGGCTCGTGATGCTCGAGCGCAAGACCATCGAGAGCACTCTCGCGGGCTCGACCCTGACGTCGTCGCGCGCCGACGGGTTCGACTACACGCCCGAAGCGATGATGCCCGACGTGCAGGTCCTCAAGATCGGCGGCCAGTCGGTGATGGACCGGGGGCGCGCCGCGGTGTTCCCTATCCTCGACGAGATCGTCGCCAACAAGGACAAACACAAGATGCTGCTCTGCTGCGGCGGCGGCACGCGCGCGCGGCACATCTACTCGGTGGGCTCCGAGCTCGAGCTACCCACCGGCGTGCTTGCGGCGCTGGGCGGCTACGTGCCGCGCCAGAACGCGCGCATGCTCCAGATGCTGCTCGCCAAGCACGGCGGCATCTTCATGATGCACGACGACTTCGAGAAGCTGCCGCTCTACTTCAAGCTCGGTTGTATCCCGATCATGACCGGGATGCCGCCGTTCGGGTACTGGGAGAAGCCGCACGCCGACGGTCGCATCCCGCAGCACCGCACCGACGCGGGCGTCTTTCTCTCGGCCGAGGTGCTCGGGCAAAAGCGGGCGATCTTCGTCAAAGACGAAGACGGCCTCTACGACGACGACCCGAAGAAGAACAAGGGCGCCAAGCTCATCCCCGAGATCGGCGCTCGCGAGCTCCTCGCCCGCGATCTGCCCGACCTGATCATCGAGCGGGTGGTGATCGAGTATTTGACGCGCGCCAAGTTCTGCAAAGAGCTGATGATCATCAACGGCCTCGTCCCCGGAAACCTGACGCGTGCCCTGGAGGGTGAGCATGTCGGCACGATCATCCACCGCGATTGAGCCGGCGCGTCGCCGTTGGCTGTGCCTGGCGGTTTGTCTGCTGCTCTTGGTCGCTTGCGGTCAAAAGCAACCTGATGAAGACCTGACGACGATCCGCATCGGCGCTGCGTCCGATCTCACCAAGGCGTTCGAAGAGGTCGCGAAGGCCTACGAGAAAAAGACGGGCAAGAAGACGAAGTTCACCTTCGGCTCCACCGGCATGCTCTCGAAGCAGATCATCGACGGCGCCCCCTTCGATGTCTTCGCCGCGGCGAACGTGTCGTTCGTCGACGACGTCGTGGGCAAGGGCGCCTGCGACGGGCAGACGCAGAAGCTCTACGCGCGCGGTCGGATCGTCATCTACACCAAGACCGGCGAGCCCCCCAAGACGCTCTCCGAGCTCACCGGCGACGGCTACAAGAAGATCGCCATCGCCAACCCCGCGCACGCGCCCTACGGCAAAGCCGCGAAAGAAGCGCTGGAGAAAGAGGGCATCTACGGCGCGCTCGGGGGCAAGATCGTCTTCGGCGAGAACATCTCGCAGACGATGCAGTTCGCCGACTCGGGCAACGTCGAGGTCGCCATCGTCGCGCTCAGCCTGGCCATCGTCGCCGACGGTAAGTACACGACGATCGACGAGGCCATGCACAACCCGCTCGATCAAGCGCTCGTGGTGTGCGGCAAGGGCGCGCGCGCCGAGCTCGGCAGGGGCTTCGCCGACTTCGTCGCCTCCGACGAGGGACGCGCCATCATGAAGCGCTACGGTTTCCTCTTGCCGGGAGAGACACTGCCCACCGCCGAGAACTGACGGCACGGCGAGATGGACCTCGCGCCGCTCTTTCTCTCGCTCCAGGTGGCCGTCGCAGGGACGGCGATCGCGGCCATCACGGGGATCGCGCTCGCCGTGCTGCTCGCGACCAAGCGGTTTCCCGGACGTGATCTCTTGGACGTGATCGCGACGGCGCCGATGGTGCTGCCGCCGACGGTGCTGGGGTACTACGTGCTGGTCGCGCTCGGGCGCCGCAGCGCGATCGGGCAGGCCTACGAGGCGCTCACCGGCGAGACGATCGTCTTCACGAAGACGGGCGCGGTGGTGGCGGCCGCGATCGGCGCGTTCCCCTTGGTGGTGAAGAGCGCGCGGGCCGCGCTCGAGAGCGTCGACCAAACGCTCCTCATGGC
>CALKVR010000380.1 GCA_938004815.1 uncultured Polyangiaceae bacterium
GTTCGTGATGCGGGCGCGCCCCGGACAGATCATCGGCCTCGCCGGCCACCTGGTCGAGGTGCGCGCCGACGACGGCTGGCACTGGCGCAGCTCGCTCACCCGACTCGACACCGGCGATCACTCCTGCGAGGTCTTCTGGGTCGAGCGCGCGTGGGACCCTCTGGTGGCGGGGTCGACGCCGGTCGCGCCGTGAGCGCCAGAGCTGCTACCTTTTCGCCGCGCCCTCTTCCGGCCTTCTCGAGAATGAACTTGGCTTCAGGGTCCCACGTCGAGAGCTCGTGGAGCGTCACGTCGATGCGCTTCACCGTGCTCGGGAATGGTCGGTCGCTCGAGTCCTAGCGGAACCGTCATTTTAGCATTCGGCTCGACCTTCCGATCGTACGCGAGGCGGTCGTCGGTAGCTCGCGGGCTTCGGCGCGCCGTCGGGCCACTTACGCGTTCCGCGCCGGCCGCGCGCGTGTGCTGTCGGCGTTCCTCGAGCGAGCGACGATCTACACCACGCCGTTGTTCATTCGCTGCCGACAATGCCGAATGGGCGGAGATGGATTGCAACGGACAGCTCGACGAGCGCGGTCGCGTTGCGTGCGAGACCGCGATCGGGGCAGGCAGCGACTGCGTCGAGGCAGGTGAATGTTGGAACGGGCGTGAGTGTGTCGCCGAGTGATCGGGATGCGTCGAAGGCTGCAACCGAGCGTTGTCATGCCCGGATTGGCTGACGAACCAAGTCGCTCAGGCGTCCGGAGCGACCGTACCGGTCTTGGGCTTTTCCACCCCCTTCACCGGTGGTGGGGCTTCGCTGCCGAACAGCGACGAGTACACCACGCCGGCGAGCGCAGCGCCGATCAGCGGCGCAACCCAGAACAGCCAGAGCTGAGAGATCGCCCAGTCGCCCACGAACACCGCCGGCCCCGTGCTGCGCGCGGGGTTCACGGAGAGGTTGGTCACCGGGATGCCGATGAGGTGGATGAGGCACAGGGCCAGGCCGATCGGGATGGGTGCGAAGCCCGCGGGCGCGCGACTATCCGTCGCGCCGAGGATAATCATCAGGAAAAAGAACGTGAGGACGATCTCGGCGACCAGCGCGGCGACCATCGAGTAGCCGCCGGGCGAGTGCGCGCCGAAGCCGTTCGACGCGAAACCCGCGGATAGCGAGAACCCCTCGGCGCCGCTCGCGATCACATAGAGCACGCCGCTCGCCGCGATGGCGCCTGCGACCTGCGACCCGACATAGGCCGGCACGTCCTTGGAGGGAAATCGCCCGCCCGCCACGAGACCGAGCGTAACCGCCGGGTTCAGGTGGCATCCGGAGATGTGCCCGATCGCGTACGCCATCGTGAGCACCGTCAACCCGAAGGCGAGCGAAACACCGAGCAGACCGATCCCGACCTTGGGGAACGCGGCCGACAACACCGCGCTGCCGCAACCTCCGAACACCAACCAGAACGTGCCGAACGCTTCGGCGAGCATGCGTCGTGACATGGGCATGGTGCGCTCCCTCCCGTCCCTATGTAGACCAACGAATCTACCATACGCTCGGCATGCGCGAGAGGGCGAGAAAGCCGCGACGTCTCGAGGAGCCGACGAGGCCGTGGCCGGGACCGAAGGCCTCGAACGCGAGCGTGCGCGCGACGACGCTGCCGTCGATGGCGAGCTGGGTCCACTCCACGTTGCATCCGGCCTTCGGTCGATCCTTTGCGGGGATCTCGCGGATCGTCGCGCCCGGTGACGAGGTAACGGTCGGTGCGCACCGGCTCGGCCCTCGCGCTCGCAAAGAGGCGGCCGATGCCGGCGATCCGCGCGTCGTCGGGCGCGAAGAACCAGCGCGCTTCCACGCTCTCGAGCAGGAACAACGAAAAGGAGCGCTAACCGCGCTCGCCGCTACTTCTTCTCCCCGTCTTTCTCGCGAACGAACTTGGCCTCGGGCTCCCAGGTCGAGAATTCGTGCAGTGTGACGTCGATGCGCTTGACCGTGTCGGGGATGCGAGGGCCCTCGGGGCCGAGCGGGATCCTCATCTTGGCCTTGGGCTTGACCTGCCTGTCGTAGGAGTAGGCGTCCGTCGGCTTGAATGGCTCACCGCGTTTGTCCTGCTCCACGCGCTTTCCCGCTCCGTCGAAGAACGCCATCGAGACGGTGAGCGAGACGATCGTCATCCCGGTGGTGTTCTCGATCTCGAAGAGCGGTTTCTGCTTTTCCGGCGCCACGTCGGCGGGGCCCGACTCGTTCGACCAATTGAACGTGAGCAGGTTCTGCTGCTTGAAGCTGCACGGCCGACCCTTGCTCCCGAACCCTTCGAGGCCGTTCGGCTTGCACGGGTTGGTGAACGCCTTCTCCGCGCCGAATCGCCCGTAAGTCGACGGCTTGGGTGAGCCGTCGGGCCACTTCATCGTGAGCTCGCGCGCCTTGTCCCCCCAGACGAACGTGGCGCTCAGATCGAGGCCCGGCTCGAAGATCGAGTCCACGTACGCGATGGGGCCGCCTAGGCCCTTGTACCCGACGACTTTGTTGGAGAGCACCTTGTCGATCGTGTCGGGGGCGGGGTGACCGCCCTGTGCGGTGCAAAGGACGCGTACGTACTTGCGAACGACCTTGGCGACGCACCCCGCCTCTTTGCCGCCAGGGATCTCGGTGTCGGGCGCTTGCTCGAGCTCTCTCTCCTTGGCCTGCTCGTTGGAGCCCGAGCTCGGCGCTTGCGCGCTCGATGGGGGCGGGGTGGTGGTGGCCGATGTTTGGCTCGCGGTCGGCGCAGTACGAGAAGCTTGGTCTCCGCATCCGCCGCTGAGCCACGCGAGGGCCAGGGACGCGAGTGACCGTGACAACCGAGTCATGCGCGCGATCCTACGCCGCTGTTTCGCGGCGTACCATCGCGAGGTTGCACGCACGACCAGCCGAGACCCCGTGGGCATCGCGGTCGAGTCGTTGCTGTCGCCCTCTCGCCACGACGGGACGCTGTCCCTACGTTGTTGCCACCATGTTCGAAGAAGAGCGATGGTGCGCGGCGTGGCGGGCACTCGGCGCCAATCCCCCCGATGGTTTACTCGCCGAGGTGGTGCTCCGCTACGGGGCGGCGGGGCGTCACTACCACACGCTCCAACACCTCGGTGAGTGCTTCGCGATGCTCGACGGCGCTCGCCACCTGGCCGAGAGACCAGCCGAGCTCGAGCTGGCCCTGTGGTTTCACGACGCCGTCTACGACACGCGTGCGCACGACAACGAAGCATCGAGCGCGGCGTGGGCCGAGCGTTCGCTGATCGCTGGCGGGGCTTCCGAAGCGGTCGGTTGGCGCCTGAGCGAGCTCATCCTCGCGACGAAGCACGACGCCGTCCCCGGCGACCCCGACACGCGCCTCCTCGTCGACGTCGACCTCTCGATACTTGGCGCGGATGTTTCGCGCTTCGACGAGTACGAGCGTCAGGTTCGGCGAGAGTACGCATGGGTGCCGGATGACGCGTTCCGCGTCGGACGCGCGCGTGTGCTGTCGGCGTTCCTCGAGCGACGGTCGATCTACGACACGAAGTGGTTCATCGAACGGTTGGAGCATCGGGCGCAAGCGAACTTGAACCGATCGCTGAGAGCGCTCCTGACTGGCGCGGCGCCGTAGGGCAGCAACGGCCCTTCGGTCGATCCGTCACGGCGATCAGCCGCCGCGCAGTCGCGCATGACACGCGGTGCTCTCGCAGGCCATGATGCACGCCGAGATCGCGGCGCAGCTCGGATCACGAAGGCAGTGCTCGAACTCGCGCGCGCATTGGTCCTGCGTCTGGCACTGATGGCACTCGTTGCTGCCGACCCGCACTTGTCACGCCTGTAGCCCCCCGGCTACGGTGAGTCGACTGGGCTCCAATGAACGGGTCGACTCGCCTGCCGTCTTGGCTCCTTGCGTACCACTTTGCGAGCTTAGGCTGTGGCGCAGCTACGGAGTTGGACGAAGGCGTGACCGTGGTGGAAGAACCGGAGCCGCTTTCTGAGGAGGACGCCTGCAGCGCGGCCGAGAATGCCGAGTGGAGCGGCGGAGATTGCGCCGGACAGTTCGACAGGTGTGATCTCGTGCATTGCAGGCACGTCGGCGGGGCAGGCTGTGACTGCTTCGAGGATGATGAGTGTTGGAACGGCCGAGAGTGTGTCGAGCGGTAGAGCCCCACCTTGGGAGCTGACCAGATCGCCGAGATCGCGCCGGCCGTTCGTGAGGTGCTGGATGCTGCCGCGCAGGGCCGCGAGCTCCTCGCGACCTTTCAGCTCGGCGGGAACGCGACGCGCTGGGTCCAGTTCACGGGTGGCGCGCTCGACTTCGCGTACCCGTCGGCCGAGGATCCGACGTCGGTCCGCGCGTCTGGGCGTGACCGCCGGCGCGCTCGAGCTGGCGGAGGCTGGAGCTCACAGGCGCGGCACTCCTCGCAGCTCTTGGCGTTCTCGGAGCAAAATCGGCACGAACAACCCGCGCAGATCGACGGGGGTGGTCAAGCCGGCTACCTCGCGTGGCGGTTCCGTTCGCGAGCCCCGCGAAGAAGCCCGAGCCCGTCTCCAAGGTGCACGGCGCGCCCGGATATGAAGAAACTGGCAGCTTGCCAGGCGCTGGCGTCGGCCTACAACTCGCTCGAGAGGCCCCCATGACCCCAACGTCCTTCGACGACATGGAGCGTCGCCTCCGGGCCGTCGAGCGCATGCTCTCCCTCCTGCGGGCGCTCCTCGCCAGCCGCGCATCGAGGTCTAAGGTTACGGCCTTCACGCGCGAGCTGTGGCCCGACACCTCGAAGCAGGGCGGGCCGTTCCCCGGGAACGCGTGCGCGAGCACCGTGTTCGACTCGATCTGGAACATCGAGGAGCGGCACGGCGACGACTACTTGCTGCGCGAGGCCGATCTCGCTCACCACATGCGCCTGCTGACCGAAGGCGAGCCGTTCGCGGGCGCGCCGCGCGTCGCGTGGGTGAAGGGCACGGCCGACGCGCTCGCCAAGTCGTTGAGCCGGTCGACCGCGCGCTTCTGGGTCGATGGCCTGGGGTGGCACGAGTCGGTCAGCTTCTCCTCGCCGTACACGGGGAGAGCGTTTCTCGCGATCGGTCCCCTGGAACCGTTCCCCGAGCCCCCGGCGGTGGACATCCACGCCACCGAGCCGGCCGGCGTCGAAGTCATCACCGACCTCCTCGACACGCTCGGCATCGACCTCGACGACCTCGTGCACCCGCCCGCGCTCGCGGTCGGCTCGTGGTCCCTCTGGCGGCAGGACGACAACGGCGTTCGCGAGCTCGTCGCGCGCTTCAGCGGGCGCGTCAAAGCGCGGCGAGCCCTCGAGCGGTTCGAGCGGTTGCACCATCGGCAGATGTACTGGCTCGAGGATGGGTAGTGCGATAACGGAACCGGCGCGAGGAAAGGCGTCCGAACGCGGCATGTGAAGTGCAGCGGACTCGCGCGTCGGCGACCAGACGACTTGCCAGATCATTTCAGCTGCTCGTCGGACGACGCGGCGAGCCCTGCGAGGAGCTCGTCGTGACCACCCGCCCGTGCCGGCGGACCCGCAGCGGACACAATGCGCCCTTGCTCAGGGGAAGACTCGTTTGCGCCCGGCTGAACGTCCGCTGTTGTGACCGGTCGGCGGGATCGCGCGTCGATCCTCGGCAATATGTGAGGTCGACCCGCGGGGCGGACGTTGTGGCGGGCGCTCCAGCGGACACTACGCCGGCTTCTTCGGGAGAAGGGCGAGCTGTGTCCGGCCAGGTCGCCCATTCTTGCGCGAGGTGGAGCCCTGAGTTGGGAGTCTTCCTGTCGCCTGCGCATCGGGCGCTTGGGACATTTTCGTGTGCCGCGTTCAACGGTGGGCTCGCCGAAGCCCAACTCGGGGAGGGCGTCACCGACTGTCGCCGTCCCGTCGTCGGTCGCAGAAGCCAGGACCGTGCACTCGAGGTCTTCAGGGAGCCGGAGAGCCGTCTGCTTGCCTGTTGCCAGTAACCTCCAGAAAGCGCCCGAGCGCAGAGGTTTCATAGCTTACGACGGTCACCCTCGATCAGCTTCCGAGCCTCCTCGGCGTCCGTCCGGCGATCGAGCAAGGTGTAGAGCCGGACGAGGCGGTGCAACGCAGCGCTGCGGAGGGCGGGAACGTCGTGCGCGATCTCGACGACCTGTCGGGAGATGGCCAATGCCTTTACGGCGAACCCGTTTTGCTCCAGCTCGTCGGCGAGCTCGTTGTATTTGATGGCCGCTTCACGCAGTCGTCCGCGCCTGAGAAGGTCGTCCGCCTCACGAAGCCGCGCCCGCATGCGGGAGCGAATATAGCGCTGAGGGAACCGGACCCGTGGCGGCCAGAACGTGCGCTTGCTCAGGAGAAGACTCGTTTGCGCCCGGCGGAAGGTCCGCTGTCGTGACCGGTCGGCAGCGTGGCTCATCGATTCGCGGCATTTCTTGAAGGCGAGGCTCGGGGTGGACGCTGCGGCGGGTGCTGCGGCGGACCGTACGGCGCTTTCTCCTGAGCGAGCGGGCCTTGTGTCCGCGCGCGTCCCGGCGAGGATGTCGACGGCCCGTGCTCCACCACGTCATGGCATTCACACCGGCTTGGCACGCGATCGAACGAGAGCGACGACGGTGACCCGCCGGGGCTCGGCGACATGGAGCAACGCCCACGCAGACGTGCCGACGCGGCGGCGAGCGATCGCCGAGCCGGCGGGCGCGTCGGTGGTCGCGATCGCCTCGAGGGTCGCATCGACCTCTCGTTCGAGAGCTTCGACCGCGAATGGACCGTCGGCGGACGCAGCTTCGATGGCGCGTCGGATGTCCTGGGCAGCCTCGGGCGAGACGATGACAGGACGGCTCACGCGCCCGGTCGACGGCAGAGGCGCCGCGCCGCTGGGTGAAGAGAAGCTCAAGAGGTAAGGCGACCAGTTTACCGCGCCGACGCGGCCGGTCGTCCAGTCGCCATCCCTCGTCGACGCGCGAGGTCGATTGTCGCGCTTGCCGGCGGCCCCCAGCGGACACACACGCGCTTGTTCAGGACAAGCCCCAGTTGCGCCGCCGCGGTTGTGGCCGGTCGGCAGGGCTGCGGTGCCGTGCTGTCACGCGATGCCCCAGCGGGGGCTGAAATGCGCGCTCGCGCGGTGGGTGCAGGCGAGACGGTGCGAGGACGCAAGGGCGGCGCCGGCCTTGCAAGCTTGGGCTGGGACCTCGACGGGCGCTGGTGTGCTTCGCCGGAGGGTGCAGCCGTTTCGGGTGAACGATGAGCGCGACCACCGCCGAGCACGAGGCCGTCCTCTACCGCATGGTGATGAAGGACCACGTCTGCCCCTACGGGCTGAAATCGCTCGACCTCTTGAAGCGCAAGGGTTTCGAGGTCGACGACCGGCACCTCGAGACGCGTGCGGAGACGGATGCGTTCAAAGAGGAGCACGGGGTCGACACGACGCCGCAGACGTTCATCGAAGGCCAGCGCGTCGGCGGCTACGACGATGTGCGTGCCTACTTCGGCAAGGAGGTCCGCGACGCGGACGAGCCGTCCTACCGGCCGGTCGTGGCGCTATTCTCAATCGCCGCGTTGATGGCGCTCGCGACCAGCTGGGCGACGCTGGGCGCGCTGCTCACCGTTCGGGCGGGCGAGTGGTTCATCGCCTTCTCGATGTGTCTGCTCGCGGTGCAAAAGCTGCAAGACGTGAGCGCGTTCTCGACGATGTTCTTGAACTACGATCTGCTCGCCCGGCGTTGGGTGCGCTACGCGTACCTCTACCCGTTCGGCGAGGCGCTGGCCGGCATCCTGATGATCGCGGGCGCGCTCGCCTGGGTCTCGATCCCGGTGGCGCTGTGGATCGGCACCGTGGGCGCAGTGTCGGTCTTCAAGGCGGTGTACATCGACAAGCGCGAGCTCGAGTGCGCGTGCGTCGGGGGCAACTCGAAGGTCCCTCTCGGCTTCGTCTCGCTCACCGAGAATCTGATGATGGTGGCGATCTCGATCTGGACGCTCGTCAAGGCGGTCGGCTGACGCGATCGTCTCGCTCGCGCGTTCGTGCTCTCATGAGGCGTGGCCGACGAGGAGTCTGATCGAGCGGCGATCTTGAGACGGCGCGCGGTGTTCGTGGCCTCTGCGTTGGCGAGCGCGAGCTTGGTTGCATGCGGTGATGGCACGGGCGGTGACGCCGCGCGGAGCGCCGAGCCCGAGCGTGCGGCAGAGAGCGCGGTGCCCGCCGCGTCTGCGACCGATCAGCCGACGCCGTTGCCCTGTCTGACGGTGGCTCCGCCCGACCCGGCGGTGCCGCCGGACGCCGGCCCGACCCCCGAGGCGAGCGCGTCGGCATCGGCGAGCGCGAGCGCGTCCGCGCCGCCGAGACCGAAGCCGCCGCACCCACCGCCGACGCCGTGCCTCACGCCGGTGCGCCCGCCGAAGCCGCCGCCCGAGCCGTGTCTCAACATGTTCGTCGTTCCGGAAGACGAGTAGCGACTCGGTTCTCGCCGCGCTCGTCGGGGCCAGCTAGCGCTTCGTCACCTCGTCCATCTCGACGTCCCCGCGCTCGTCGACGCGGAACGCGTAGGCTTCGAAGGAGTCGTCCTTGCCGCTCGGGGTGGCGACCAGCACGCGCTCGCCGTCGGTGCGGACGTGGACGATGCCGAACGCGGCTTTGCAATAGCCCTGCCGGTAGACGCCCTTCTTCTTTCCGGGCTCGCCCGCGCCCTTGTCCTCGAACGCGACGATGCGACCGAGCCGCTCGAAGAACGCGACCATCTCGGTCACGTACACCAACGGCTGCGCGACGCTCGCGCGAGAGTATTTGCCGAGCGCGCCCACCAGCCCTGCGCGCGGGTGGATGTACTCGGTGCGTGTCGACTCGTCGCCCGACGACACCACGCTCACGACCGGGCTGATCGCTTGCAGGACACGCGGGCTGAAGTCGGCCGACCCGTGGTGGGGCACCTTGAGCACCTCCGAGGCGAGCGAGAGGCCCGCTTCACGGCAGTGCGCCAACAGTCGCTCCTCGGACTCCTCATTGAGATCGGCGCCCAGGAGGATTTTCACGTTGCCGTAGTTGATGCGCAGAACGATCGAGTGCCCGTTGACGGTGTGCGATGCGCTGAGGCTGCCCGAGCCCGGCGTTCGGAGGAACGGGAGCCCCCGCGTGCCGCCGCCGACGTCCTCGACGATCGGCCCGAGCCCCTGCACGCCGATGTCTTCGTCGGAGAGGAAAGAGAACGCGTCATCGTCCCCGAGCTCGAGCCGCCGCACCTTCGGCTTCTTGCCCGTGGTGCTCTTCAGGCCCTTGAGGGCCTCGCGCCACGCCTTGAACGGCACATTCATGTCCCCGTCGGCGACGTTACGGAGGTCGTCGACGAGCTCGACGGCGTGCGGACGACCGTCGGGCCCGACCTTCGTCTTGCCGAACATCTCGGTGTCCTTGCGGCTCGTGCCCGCCTTGGTCTTGCTGCCGCGCTTCACCAGCCCGTTGTGGAACACATGGTTCACCCGGATGAGAGGGTTGCCCTTCTTCGATGGCTCGGTCGCGAGCTTGGTGAGCCCCGCGAAGTGGTCGGCGTCGCCATGGGTCACGATCACGGCCTCGATGGGTAGCCCCTCGGTGCCGAGCCGTGAGCGAAACGCGGTCGCCACGTAGTTCGCGATGTGCTCGCCCTGGCCGCCATCGACGAGCAGGAGCCGACCCTTGGGCGTCTCGACGATCGCGCCGTCACCTTGCCCCACATCGACGAAGCGGACCCTGAGCACGCTCTCGTCGACCAGCTTTGCTCCTTTCTTGAGAAAGCCCTCGATCTTCTCCTCATGCGACTCGCCGGTGTCCCGGTCGACGACGCGCTGGCGAAGCTCGATGACCGGTTGCCCACCCTGGGTCCGCAGGAACTTCACCTCGTCGCCCCAGAACAGCGTCGCGATCCGCTTCCCCGCGTCGGACTTCACCGCGACGATATCGTCGCCCACGTAGCGTTTTGCCATGTGCTCCTCCCTCGGGCCGAGAGGCTAGCCGGTTCTCCCGCTCATCGCGATCTCGATGCCGCCGCAGCCGCGAGCAGCACCCGATCCGGTCTGAAAAGAAAGAAGAGGGCGCACCCGAATGGATGCGCCCTCTCACCCCATCGCGCTTCGTTTCGGCCGAATGGCCTTCAGCGTTGCGGGGGCTGGCCGGGCCGGTCTTGCGGCTCCTTGTCCTGTCGCGTCGGCTCGCCCGTCACGCTCTGGTCCTGCGGCTCTTTGCCGATCGCAGGCTTCGGGGCGCCCTTCCGTTGCTCCGCCTGGTCGGGAGCATCTTGCTTCTGCTGACCCTGGCCCTTTTGCTGATTCTGGTTCATGTCGTTTCCTTCCACCGTCGTATGCAGCAACTCCGAGACCACGTGGTTTTGCCGACGAAAGCGAGACGGTGAACGTTCGATCGCGCGCGCCAACTTGCCTCAGCGCACGACCGGATCGCAGGCGGACTCGGGGCGTGAGCGAGCTACCCCGCCAGCGCCGCGACCAGCGAGGCGTTCACCGCCATGACGCGCTCGAGGCGAGCGGCGGCGACCTCGATCAGCGGTACCGTGTCTGATTGGCAATGTTGGACGCGGGCGTCCTGCGACCCGGCGGTGACGGCTGCGGCCACGTCGAGCATCTCTTCGGCGAGGATCTCGGTCACGGTCATGGCCGCGAGGACGCGCGCTAGCGGTGCGCGAAGCGCCTCTTCTTTCGGGGGATCGTCGACCGCGAGCTCGACCGTGACGGCCCCGGGCGCACAGGTGGCCGATGCGTTCGACTCGATCGCGCAGGACGCCGTACACGCGGGGCAGCTGTTGCACGGCGCGGGAGGAGAAAGCGGGCGGTCGGAGCAGCCCCCGTCGACGACCGCACCGCTCGGACAGCGTGCCTCGAGCTGCGACTCGCAGGTGGCGACGCCGACGCAGGCGGCTTCGCACGCGGCGAGCGACCCGACTACGAACACACATGCAGCGCTCGACATCTGGATCGTCGCGTCCAAGGTGGCGACGCGCCCCTGGGCCACGGCGCACCAAGCCTCGGCGTCGGTGAGCGGATCGCCCGTGGGCGCGACCTCGCTGGCGGCGCCGCCGAGAGCGACCGACAGCGCCTGGCACTGGAGGGCGAGCTCGGCCGCAACCGCATCGGTGCGCGTGTGCACGGCCTGGATTGCGGCGACGCCTTGGGCCGCCGCCCGGCCCTCGCAATCGTCGGGTAGGTCGTCGCATCGGAGCCCGCCCCCCGCCCCGCCATCATCGGTGATGACGTCGCCGTCCTCACTGCAGGACGCGCCGGCGACGGCGAGACCGGAAAGAAGCAAGAAGAGGGAGGCGACGTTCTTCACGACGGGCCCGGGGGCGGTGCGGTTCATGCTCGTTCAGTGCGGCGGTCGCGCCTGGATCGGCTCACGAAGAAAGAAATGAGGCCCGGATGAGCCGATCGTACCCTCTCGATCGCACTTCTCGTCGCCATGTCTCGCGCTCTCCCTGCATCGGCGGTCCCGACCGGGCCCGAAGTGCTCATCGAACGGGCGCTTCGCGGGGACGAGCAGGCACTCTCGGCGCTCTATCACGCCCACGCCGCCTACCTGGCCGGGGTCGTCTACCGGATGCTGGGCAGCGACGCGGATCTGGACGACATCGTCCAGGAGACCTTCATCGAGGGTTACAAGCAGCTCGGTGCGCTGCGCGAGCCGGCCAAGCTGCGGTCGTTTCTGGTGACGATCGCGGTGCGGCGCATCCACGCGCGTCTCTCGTTTCGGTATCGCCTCGCCGGCGTCGCGCGCCGCCTGTTCGGCACCGCCCCGCGCGTCTCCGATCCGGCGGATGCGGCGCGGGTCCACGCGCTGTACGAGGTGCTGGCCACGTGCGGGGCCCGCGAGCGGGTCGCCTGGGTGCTCCACCGGGTCGAGGGCTACACGCTGCCCGAGGCCGCCGAGCAATCGAACGTGTCCCTCGCGACCGTGAAGCGTTGGATCGCGCGAATCGACGCAGAAGTGGAGGCTCACGATGCGCCCTGATGAAGCGGCCGCGCTCGCGAACAAGGCGGTGGCTCCGCCGTGGGACGACCTGCGCGCGGCGCGCGTGCAGAAGAAGGTCATCGCCGCCAGCAAGCAGCGTGCGGGCGCCCGCGATACGCATGCCTCGAGCCGCGTGCGCTGGGCCGCCACCCTCGCCGCTGCGTGCGCGGTTCTCGCCGCAGTCCTCTTCTTCGTGCTTCGCGACGGATGGAATCCGCGCGCGACGGAGCCGAGCGCGGCGCGCCTCGAGCTCCCCGACGGGTCGCTGATCACGCTCTCGCCCGTCGGGAGCACCGACGCGGCCCGGGTGGTTCCTCGGCTCGTGTCGGCCGAACGCGTCGAGGTCGAGCAATTGAGCGGCGTGGCGACGTACGACGTCGCCAAGGTGCCGAGCCGCACGTTCGTCGTGCGATGCGACGACGTGGTGGTGGAGGTAATCGGCACGTCGTTCCGCATCGAGAAAGTGGATCGTGCGGTGCGGGTGACCGTGATCGAGGGCCGGGTGCGCGTGCGGCGTGGCGATCGCGCGGTCGAGCTCCTGGGCGGTGACGACATCACCTTCGGAC
>CALKVR010000381.1 GCA_938004815.1 uncultured Polyangiaceae bacterium
CCGTCGGACGACACGGTGCTGGGCCCCGGCGTCGACGAAAGCGACGTGCGCTTCATGAACATCGAGGACACCGACGCGTGGACGCCGGAGGCCGAAGAGGCCACCCTCGTAGTGCGGGGCGTCGCCACGAAGGACGGCGTCGAGAAACGTTTCGATTGGGTCTTTCGCCGCAGCTACGACATCGAAAAGTGTGCGCTCGGCGAGAGCGGCTTCGCGAGCGTGTTCGACGTCGAGGGTGAAGCGGAGATTGTCCTTCCGCTCGTCGTGCACGGCGAGGAGCTGTTCCGGACGGCCGCGTCGCCGTTCGGCGGATTCACCTTTCACGCGTTCGCCATGGCCGACGCCGACGCCGACGGTGACGTCACCCTCGAAGAGCTGGATGCCGTGCCCGCCCTCGAAGGCACCGTCTCGCCCGTCGAGGGCGAGGCGCCGCCAGAGACGCTCGCTGACGTCGTCTACGGGCTCTCGCTCCCGCGCATCACGCGCGTTCAGGGCAGCGGGTCGTGCAAGTACGAGCTGCGCGATCGGCGCTGACGGCCGGCGGCGTGGTCAGGCGCTCTCGGGCGCGCCATCGCCACCGCGACGGCGCCGGATGACGCCCATCGCGAGCGAGATGAAGTCGCGCGACACCGAGCGTGCGATCGTGAGCGCGGCGCCGACGTAGACCACCGCGCCTACCAGGACCTCGATGACGAGGCGGAGCCCCGCGTGGAGGCCGGTGCTGGCCAGCGGGAAGCGAACCGCGACGACGACCGCGCCCATGACCATACACGCTGCGAACGGACCGACGAGCGAGCGCAAGACGTCGCGGATCCGTACGCCCTCGGGGCGAAGCTCGTAGAGGATGTGGAGGGTGTTGACGACGAGCGCGATCCCGACGCCGGCGGCGGCCCACGTCGAACCGAAACGCGACAGGATCGCCATGAGCCCCAAGAGAATCACCACGAGCACGACGTCGATCCAAGCGAGGACGCGCGTTCGGCCGACGACCTGGAGGAGCCCGGCCGATAGGACGCCGAGCGATCGCATCATGCTCAGCGACGCGAGCACGGCGAGGAACGGTGCCACCCCCGCGTACTCCGGCGGGTAGAACGCCTCGACCGCGGTGTACGCGACGGACCCGAGCCCGATCGCCACCGGGAACACGACCAGCGCCATCAACGATGCGGCGCGGATGAAGCCACGCCTGCGCGCGTCGGCGTCGGAGAGCCGCGCGAACGTCGGGACGAGGACGTCGTTGATCTGCTCGCCGAGGTAGGTGCCGGGCAGCTCGGCGAGCTTGTAGGCCTGGTTGTAGACGCCGGTCACCGACGAGCCGAACTTCCACGTCATGAACCAGTTGTCCCAGGTGGTCGAGCCGTAGTGCAGCAGCATCGACACCGAGACGGGCCAGCCGAACCGCAGGATCGAGCGAAACGTTTCGCGCGACAGCTTGTGGGGCTCGAAGTAATCGCGCCAGCTCGTCACCGCGAGCAGGTAAAAGAGGCCGATGACCGCGCGCGCGATGTTGGCGTACACGAGGGCGAAGGCGTCGAAGCCACGCGCCGCGAGCGCGATGCTGGTGCCCGCGAAGACGATCTCTCCGATCAACGCGCGGAACCCGACCTTGCGAAACTGCATGTCGCGGACGAGCACGTAGCGCGGCAGCCAGCCCAGGCGCTCGATCATGTGAGCGAGCACCAGCCCGGGCACGTAGAGCGCCATGTCGGGAGAGCCGAGGAGCGAGCCCATCGGGTGCATGAGGGCGAACGCTGCGACGCAACCGATCGCACCGGCCACGAGCGTCAAGATCGAGCCGTGGAACGCTACGTCGCGGCCGAGCTTGGGGTTCGCCGCGATGTATTGCCCGACGCCGAGCTGCGTCGCGTTGGCGACGGTGAAGACGAGGACGTAGGCGTTGTTGAACTCGCCCTGGTGAAAGGGCAAGACGAACCGGGCCACCACGAACGTGCTGACGATCGTGACGATGCGCCCGCCGACGTTGGCGAGCGTCGTCCAGAGAAACCCCGCCGCCGCTCGCTTTGCTAGCGACATGAGGCCGGACCCGTCAGGGGACGGTCAGTACGATCGCTCACCTGGTAAGACCTCTTCTCGGGCGCGGCCGGGGAACCTAGCACACGCGCGCGAGGCTGACCCCTGGTTGACACAAGGCTTCCGCTCGTCGAGAGAAGGATGCGATGGCGACAGATCCACCGACCGAGCAGCGCGCGACGGCGTGGCGTTCGTTCGTCGTACTGATTGTGACCGCCATCGTGACGGTCGTGGGCGCCGACCTCGTACTGAGGCGTGTCAGCCCACCCAAATACGTCCGCGAGGTCGCGGATGCCATGCGCGACTACGAGCACGCCGATCCGACCGTGCTCGTCCTGGGCTCCAGCCACGCCCGGACGTTCGACGTGATGGACGGGATCGTCCGCGAGCGCACCGGTGGGCGCGAGCGCATCCTCGCCGTCCCCCTCGAGTGGGGAAAGTTCCGGTCCTACGAGTGGCTGCTCCACGAGCGCATCGTCCCGGTGCTCGACGAGGTCGGGCCCGAAGGCAAGAAGCGCCCGAGCTTGAAGCGGTTCATCCTGCTCACGGCGTGGTGGGATGCCTGCTGGGTCGAGGGTGATCCGCCGGTGTTCAACCTGCCGTCGCGCGCCTGGCAGCTCCATCACTTTCTCGATGCCGTCGGAGAGAGCGGCCTCGACGACCACAGCCGCAACTACGTCACGAGCCGCTGGGGTGAGGTGTTTCACGGCTCGATCCTCGTGTCGGATCGGGGACACGGGCACCTGATCAACGCGTTGCGTGAGCGCGTCCGGCCCCTCTCCACAGAGGCAAAAGAGAAGCAGTACGCGATGAAGCTCGAGAGCTGGCAGGGGATCATGCACCAGGGCAAGACTTGTCTCGGTCACCCCGAGGAGCTCGCCGCAGCGGACCGCATCCTCG
>CALKVR010000382.1 GCA_938004815.1 uncultured Polyangiaceae bacterium
TCGAGCAGCGCCGCGAGCCCCTCTTGTACGGCGGCCGTGCGCGGGGGCCCCTTGGCGAGCCACCGCGCCACCGGCTGCTGGGCCCCGTTCAGGCTCGTGGCGAGGTGCACCCAGCCCTCGTGCGCTTCGAGGATGTCGACGTCGCTGCGTGAGAACGTGGCCCCCGAGCGGATCTTCACGTAGTCGCTGCCGGCGGCGGCGTCGGCCACGAGCGAATCGTCGACCTGCACCCGCACCGCCGTCTCGCCAAAGAACCGGCCCAGCCTCTCGTTGAGGACGAGAGCCGCCGTCTGCGCATCGATGTCGCGGCGCTGCGGCTCGCCCAGCCGCTCGCACGCGATGCTCGTGAGCTGCTCGTAGAGGTCGAGGGCCATGCTGCGCACCGTGGTCTTGCCGTCGGGCAGCACGTTCTTCGCCGAGCCATAGAGGCGCTTCGAGTGCTCGTAGAAGCGCTTGGTCCCGCGCGACTCGAGCATCGCGACCACCCGCTGGAAGTCCTCGACCGAGTCCTTGAGGATACGCGCCAGCTCGTCCTTGTTACCGAGCTCCTTGTCGATGTCCTTGGCCAGCTCGGTGAGCTCTTGCTTCTTGGCGTCGGGGTCGAAGCCGAGGTCGGCTTCGTACTCGACGGCGGGCAGCTCTCGCGCCTTGCTCTTGAGGAACGCCTCTTCGGCCGATTGAGGCCACCGCAGCGCGTTCAGGATGCGGATGGGCCGCTGGGCGTCGAGCAAGCGCTGCGCGAGGCGAGCGAGCACCTCCTTGTAGGAGCGCCACGGGCCCGGCTTGTCATCGGGGTCGGCGCGTTTGGACTGGACGAGGGTGGGGCGGGCCGGGGCATCCTCGGCGGCCCCGTCCTCCGGCCTGTCGCGGGCGGCATCGGCGCGAGCCATCTTTCCTTGGTACCACAACTTGCCGCTTCGGCCGCAATGCCCGTCCGTCTCCCCGCGCTTGCTCGCCCCTCTGCTTAGCGGTACGAGCCCTGGGTCGAATGGTCGAAGTGCCCCCCGATCTCGTCCCCGAACGCCCCAGCGCGGCTGAGCTTTTGGCCCGCACCAGGGACGCCGTCCACCAGCTGAAGCAGGCCATCGCTCAGGCGGTCGTCGGGCAAGAGCAGGTGATCGACCTGATGCTCGCCACCCTCCTCTCGCGCGGGCACGCGCTGCTCGTCGGCGTCCCGGGGCTCGCCAAGACGCTCCTCGTCTCGTCGCTGGCGCGGGCGCTCGATCTCAGCTTCGGTCGCGTGCAGTTCACGCCGGACCTGTTGCCAGCCGACATCACCGGCACCGACGTGATGAGCCAGGACGACGGCCGGCGCTCGCTCGTCTTTGCCCGCGGGCCGATATTCCACAACCTCGTGCTCGCCGACGAGATCAACCGCACACCGCCCAAGACGCAGGCCGCGCTCCTCGAGGCGATGCAAGAGCGGCGCGTGACGGTGGGCACCAAGACCCACCCGCTGCCCGATCCGTTCCAGGTCTTCGCGACGCGAAACCCGATCGAGCAAGAGGGGACGTATCCCCTGCCCGAGGCCCAGCTCGATCGCTTCCTCCTCGAGATCCACGTCGACTACCCCTCCGAGGCCGAAGAGGTCGAGATCGCTCGCCGCACGACGGGCGCGCCGCGCGCCGAGATCGCCCCTGTGCTCCGCCTCGAAGACGTTCGTCAGCTCGGCGAGCTGGTCCCCCGCATCCCCGCCACCGACGAAGCGATCGCGCTCGCGGTCAGGCTCGCCCGCCTGTCGCGGCCGACCGAGCCCGGAACCCCGAAAGAGGTGCGCGACTACGTTCGCTTCGGGGCCGGGCCACGCGGCAGCCAGGCCCTCGTGCTGGCCGCCAAGGCGCGCGCGGCCCTGCGCGGCGAGGCCGCGGCCGACGTCGACGACGTGCGCGCCCTGGTCATCCCTGCCCTGCGCCACCGGATCGTGCTCTCCTATCGGGCGGAGGCCGACGGCGTGCGCGATGTCGACGTGGTGTCAGCGCTGGTTCGGGCGGCTCGCTGATGGGCGCGGGCGGGCCAGGCGCGCCGCCGCCCGGCGCCGGCGCTCGGCCCGGGCCTGCCACCGAGGTGATCACGCGCGAGTCGGGGCCCAGCGTGCGGCGCATCCGCAAGCTGCGCGTGGCCGTCGTCATGAGCCCCGACGCGCGTGAGGTCGGCGCCGTCCATTCCTTCGCCCAAGAAGAGGTGCGCATAGGGACAAGCCCCGACGCCGACGTCACCCTGACCGACGGCTCCATTTCGCGCGAGCACGTCGCGATCCGGCTCTTGCCCGAGGGCTATCTGGTGACCGACCTGGGCTCGACCAACGGAACGCTGGTCGGAGACGTGCGCGTCCGCGAGGTGATCGTCACGAGCGAGGTGCTGTGGCAGCTCGGAAACAGCCCCATCAGGCTCGTTCCCTTGGCCGAGACGGTCGAGCACGACATCTCGCCGCGCGCCAGCTTCGGCCGGATGCTCGGCGCGAGCCCGTCGATGCGCGAGACGTTCGCATTGCTCGAGAAGGTCGCGCCTAGCGATCTGACGGTGCTGATCGAGGGAGAGACGGGCACCGGCAAAGAGCTCGCGGCCGAGGGGCTGCACGAGCTCAGCGGCCGCTCGGGCGACTTCGTCGCCATCAACTGCGGCGCCATCCCGAAGGAGCTGCTCGAGAGCGAGCTCTTCGGCCACGAGAAGGGCGCCTTTACGGGCGCGGTGCGCGAGCGCAAGGGCGCGTTCGCGAGCGCGCACCTCGGCACGATCTTCCTCGACGAGGTCGGCGAGCTGCCCCTCGACATGCAGGCCAAGATCTTGCGCGCGCTCGAGCGCCGAGAGGTGAAGGCGGTGGGCAACGATCGGGCGATCTCGGTCGACGTGCGCGTCGTCGCGGCCACCAACCGCTCGCTCGCCAAAGAGGTCGCGGCCGGGCGGTTCCGACAAGATCTGTACTATCGGCTC
>CALKVR010000383.1 GCA_938004815.1 uncultured Polyangiaceae bacterium
TCGTAGTTCTTCTTGGCGGTGTCGATGCGCGAGGCGATGCCGGCGAGCAACGACCGTTCGGCGCCGACTTGAGCGCTGTCGAGGACGACGAGGGGGTCGCCGCGCTTCACCTGCGAGCCGACGTCGACCTTCAGCTCGCGCACGACGCCCGGCGTCCGCGCGTTCACGCGCGCGTGCCGGGTCGCGTCGTAGGCGATCTTGGCGTTCGCCGAGAGACCACCGGCGTCGAGGCGCGACTCGACCTTTTGCGTCTCGATGCCTGCGATCGCGGCTATCTCGTCATTCTTGAGCCTGACGAGCGTGCCGTCTTTCACATCTTTGCCGGGGGCGCTCGGCTGGCCCGTGCCCCCTATCGCTCGCGGTTTGCCTCCGCGCTCTGGGTGGCAGATCGGGCAGATCGACTCCATGAACCCATGCTCGGGGCACCAGTCTTTCTTGGCTTGAAAGACAGGGATCAGATCCGGGTTGCACTTGGTGCACAGCGACGCGAGGACGCCGTGCTCCCTGCACATGGCGTTCTCGTCCGCGGGCGCTGCCGCAGTGGTCGTGGCGCTGGGCAGAGCTTCGCCACCCGGGGATGCGCACCCGGTAGCGGCGACGACCAGGGCCAGGCAGGCGCGGAGCGCCCGCCGAGCGTGTGAGCTGGGCGACATGATCAGCCTCCCGGCTTCGGGGGCCGTTCAATCTTCAGGTCGGGGTTGCACTTCTTGCATTGCGACTCGGGCAGATCGTGCTCGGTGCACCAGTCGTTCGCGGCCTTGAAGGCCGGGATGAGCTTGGCGTTGCAGCGCGTGCATTGGGACTCGGGGACGCCATGGCCCCCGCACCAGTCCTCGTACGAGCCGGGCTTCGCGTCGGCGGGGGCGTGATCGGACGCATCCGCCACCGCGGACTTGGCCGCGCTGGCTTCGGGTTTGGCGGTGGTGTCGGGGCTCGAGCAGGCGAGCGAGAACAGAGCGGCGCAAGCGCCGATGGAAAGAACACGCATCGTGGCCTCCACGTCGGGTGCGGACGAGGTCCGCGAGACAGATCAGCGGCGAAACGACGCGCGCGGTTTCGGGACGTGGAGGACGTCGCCCGGCGGAATCTCGGGCGGGGCGGCGGTGACGACGCGGAAGTCGAGCGTCGTCCACGCGAGCGTCACCGGCGGATCGACGACCGAGGGCAGCAGCGCTGGCGCGACCGCGCTGCCGCAGCAAGGAGCGCAGGGCAGGGGGCACGAGCAAGGCTCGTCACCGTCGTCGCCGTCGGAATCGTCGGGGCTGCCGTCGTTCGGCGCGCCGTGGTCGCAGCAGCCGCTGTCGCGTTCGCCGGCGGCCTCGTCGGGCTCGGCGGCGGCAGCGTCGTGCGAGCACGGCGGCAGGGCCCATGCGAGGGTCGATGCGCTCATGACGAACGCGGCGACGACGGTGCACACGACCCGCACCCACAGAGGCGGCACCGGCGAACGGGCTTTGCTCGAGCGACGTCTCAACCTGCGGCCAAGGGTAGCGCCTGGCCCGAGCCTGATCAATCGCAGCACTTTTCACCGCCCGGCGTTCCGCACGTCGTCGGGTCGGGGTCGCAATGATTGAGCCAGACGACGATCTCGCCGAGCACGACGCGCTTCTGGCCCGCATGGAGCGGCTCGCCGGCGAGGGTCGCGATCGAGAGCACGAGATCGAGCTCGGTTCCCTCGGGCAGGTGCGAGGTCGGGTCGGACGTCTCGCCGGTCAGGTAGGCGATGAGCCCAGCCACCTGACCGCCCTTGATCTCGATGACGCGGGTGCTCGCTTCGGCGACGTACTCGCCCGTCTCGGGGAACCGCGCGCCCACCGTCACCACGACCTCACGCGGGCACGCGGGGCAGAGGAACCCGCCCCAGACGTGGTAGCCACCCTGCGGGCCCGTGATGTGCGGCACGACCTGCCCGTCGACGAGCGGCGCGTAGCAGATCTCGCCCGTCCCGACCTCGAAGGGGGGCGGATCGATCAATGCGCCGCAGGGTGACGGTTCTTGCCCGCCGCCGCTCGACGTGGAGCTCTCGCTCGAGCTCACCGCGACCGACGCGTCACCGCCGCCGCCGCTGCCCTCATCGGGCGCGCCGTCGCTCCCGCAACCGGTGCAGGCGAAGACGAGGAGGGAGGGGAGGTGCCAGCGCATCGGTCAGCCCTCGGCCGGGGATCGAGAGGCGCGGATCGCCTCTCTGGCGTGAACGATCCGATAGAGCACGGGCAGCACCACCAGGGTCAGGAGGGTAGAAGAGATGATTCCACCGATCACGACGGTGGCAAGGGGGCGCTGCACCTCGGCACCGGTGCCGGTCGCGAGCGCCATCGGCACGAACCCGAAGGCTGCGACCAGCGCCGTCATCAGGACGGGCCGTAGCCGCGCCAGCGCCCCGTCGTGGATGGCGCGGTCGATCGACTTTCCCTCGAGGTGCAGGTTCTCGATGAACGTCAGCATGACGAGACCGTTCAGCACCGCGACACCCGAGAGCGCGATGAAGCCCACGGCGGCGGAGATGCTGAACGGCATGCCGCGCACCGCGAGCGCGAGCGCCCCGCCTGTGAGTGCGAGCGGCACGCCGCTGAAGATGATCGCCGCGTTGCGGACGCTGCGAAGGCTCGCGTAGAGGAGGGCGAAGATGAGGCTCAGCGCGAGCGGAACGACCACCGCGAGACGCTCGCGCGCGGCGATGAGGTTCTCGAACTGCCCGCCCCACGCGATCCAGAGGCCCTCGGTGACGGGCGCCTCGGCGTCGACTCTGTCTTGCGCCTCGGCGACGAAGCTGCCCAGGTCGCGACCGCGTACGTTCGCCTGCACGACGACGCGGCGCTTGCCGTTCTCGCGGCTGACCTGGTTCGGGCCCTCTTCGAGCTTGATCCGAGCGACCGCCCTGAGGGGGATGAAGGCTGGAGGCGCCGCCAGCATGTCGTCGTGCCGCTCGCCGTCGTCGTCGTCGGCGAGCGGGACGGGCAAGTCACCGATGCCTCGCAGGTCGCGACGGGCCGTCTCGGGGAGGCGAACGACGATGTCGAACCGCCGGTCGCCCTGGTAGACCTGGCCGGCGCGTGAGCCGCCGAAGGCGGCCGCGACCACCGCCTCGACGTCGGCGACCGAGAGGCCGTAGCGGGCGATCGCCTCACGATCGACGTCGACGTTGAGCACCGGCAGCCCCGTGACCTGCTCGACCTTGAGATCGGCCACGCCGTCGATGCCGCCGAGCACGCCCGCCACCTTGTTGGCGTGCGCGAGCATCGCGTCCATGTCGTCGCCGAACACCTTGACCGCGACGTCGCTGCGCACGCCCGAGATGAGCTCGTTGAATCGGAGCTCGATCGGCTGGCTGAACTCGAAGTTCTGCCCGGGGAGATCCTCGAGGGTCTTCGATATCGCGGTGGCGAGCTCCTCTTGCGTCTTCGCCTTGGTCCAGCCGTCCCGAGGCTTGAGCATCAAGTAGGTGTCGGAGACGTTCGGGCCCATCGGGTCGGTCGCGACCTCGGCCGTGCCGGTGCGGGCGAAGATCTCGCCGATCTCGTCCGGGAAATTCTCGCGGATGGATCGCTCGAGCGTCATCTGCATCTCGACGCTCGTGGTGATTCCGACCGAGGGGATGCGCGCCGGCTGGACGGCCAGTGCGCCCTCCGAGAGCTTGGGCGCGAACTCGCTGCCGAGGGTGAAGGCGACCGCCGACGAGAACGCCAAGAAGAGGGCGGCGCCGAACAGCACCACCACCCGGTTGCCGAGCGCGAACCGGAGCACGCCGTCGTACGCGCGCTTGGCGCCGCGGAAGACGACGTTCTCTTTCTCTTTGACGTTGCCCCCGAGCAGGATCGCGACGAGCGCGGGGATGAACGTCATCGAGAGGACGGTGGCGCCGGCGAGCGCGAGCACCACGGTGATCGCCATCGGGCGGAACATCTTGCCCTCGATCCCGGTGAGGGTGAGGATCGGCAGGTAGACGATGGCGATGATGATCTCGCCGAAGATCGTCGCCTTGCGGACCTCTTGGGACGCCTCGTAGGCGAGCTCGAT
>CALKVR010000384.1 GCA_938004815.1 uncultured Polyangiaceae bacterium
GGTCGTCGCGTCGGTGTCCTCGCTCGCGCTGCTCTTCTTCTTCTTCTTCGAGCTCGTCTCCGCCGCGCTCTCGTCGGCGTCGGCCGCGGTGTCCGCCCGGTCGTTCGACGCTTGCAGGAACATGTACGCCGCGCCCAGGATGCCGGTCGAGAGGATGGCCGCGGCCGCGACGACCCAGGGCCAAGGCGAAGGCCGCGCCGCGATGGGGGGAGCCGCCACCGGATACGACGGGTGCGCGAAGGCGGGTGTCGGGGCGACGGGCGCGGCCGTTGGCCCGGTCGTGTGTCGAGGAGGCGGCGCGAACGCGGTGTCTGCGAATGCGCCCGTGCCGCCGAGCGCCGCGTTGAACGCGGCGGCGAGCTCTTGAGCGCTACCGTAGCGGGCGTCGCGCGACGCCTGAAAGGCTCGCTGGAAAAAGGCGTCGAACGATCGCGGCAGGCGCGGATCGACCTGCGTCGGCGGTACGAAGGTGCCGCGGTGTACCGCGAGCGAGAGTGCGCCGATGCTCTCGCCGAGGAAGGGGAGGCGGCCGAGGAGGCAGCCGTAGGCGACCACGGCGACCGACCACAGGTCGGACCGCAGGTCGACGCTCTTGGGCTCGAAGAACTGCTCCGGGCTCATGTAGTACGGCGTGCCCATCACGGCGCCGGTGCTGGTCATGGCCATGCTCCCCTCGCCGGCGAACCGCGCGATCCCGAAGTCGAGCACCTTCACGAACGGCTCGCCGTCTCCCTCGAGGAGAAAGACGTTCGCGGGCTTGATGTCCCGGTGGATGACGCCGAGCTCGTGGGCTCGCGAGAGGGCGCGGCAGAGCTGGGTGACGACGAGCGCGGTGCGCGCAGGCGACATCGGTCCGTCCTTCTCCAAGACCTCGCGCAGGTCTCGGCCGCGAAGGAGCTCCATCACGATGTACGGCGCGCCCTCCGGCGTGACGCCGAAGTCGAAGACCTTGACGACGTGCGGGGTGTCGATGTTGGCGACCGCGCGTGCCTCTTGCTGGAACCGCGCGAGAGCCTGGCCGTCGATCGCGAGCGCGGGCTGCAGCACCTTGACTGCCACCGCGCTCCCGAGCGCGCGGTTCTGCGCGAGCCAGACCGTGCCCATTGCCCCCGCGCCGATCTGCCGCTCGAGGACGATGTTGGTCCCGAGCAAGGTGCCCGAAAGTCCGCCCATTGGGCCCGAGTCTACCGCGAGGCCGCGTGGTAGTCTGGTCGCGTGGACCGGGCTGCCGCTGAACGCCTCGAGGATGCGCTCGAGCTCGCCGACCTGGCCGAGCGGATGGTTCGCGCCCGCCTGGCACGCGAGCGCCCCGAGATGACGGAGGACGAGCTCGAGGCGGCCGTCATCGCGTGGCTCCACGACCGGCCCGAGCCCGCAGACGCTCCCGGCCGCATCGTCGTGCTGGGCCGCCGCCCGTGAAGCGGATCCTGCTCGCCTCGCCGCCCGACATCGAGCAAGCGCGGGTGGCGCTCGAGCTCATCTCCAGAAGGGCTACGCGCGCGGCAAGGACCTCCGCGTTGCGTTCGAGGCAGCGATCGCAGAGCTGCTTTGACTCCGCCCTGCCGCCTGTCTCATTCGGGCGCGCAGCGGGTGATCGAGACCGTGTGCATGACGACGTCGGTGAGGGGCTTGTCTTGCGCGTTCGTCGGTACCTCGGTGATTGCTTGGACGGCGCTCACGGGGGTGCAGCGGCCGAAGATGGTGTAGTCGCCGTCGAGGAACGTCGCCGGCTCCTCGGCCACGATGTAGAACTGGCTGCCGTTCGTGTCGGCGCCCGCGTTCGCGTACGCCAGCGTCCCCGGTGAGTGCGTCTCGCCGGCGATCTCGTTCACGAACTCGTAGCCCGGGTCACCGAACCCGGTGCCGAGCGGGTCGCCGCCCTGGGCGACGAAGTCGTCGATGACGCGGTGAAAGATGAGGCCGTCGTAGAAGCGTCGGCCCTTCCACCACGAGCCGCCCTCGCGGAACGGGCGGCGACCGCGTGCCAGGCCGACGAAGTTCGCGACGCCGATGGGGGCGACCTCGGGGAACAGCTCGCAGGTGATCTCGCCGAAGTCGGTGTCGATGATCGCGCGGAGCGGGCCAGGGCCGGCCGGCAGGCCATCGAGCGCCTCATCCATCGTGAATTCGCCGGCCTCTGGATCGGCCCCGCCGCCCAGATCTTCTTCCGGGATATCAGTGTCGTCGCACGGGCCCCCGCTGCTCGACGATGACGACGATGTCGTCGTCGTCGACGCCGTCGAGGACGAAGAAACGGTCGAAGACGCCGTGGTGGATGACGACGTCGTGGCCGAGCCGCCTGCGCCGCCCTCGCCGTTGCCGTCGTCGCCGCATCCGAGCCAACCGACAGCGAGCAGGACGACGAGGGGCAGGGGGAGCGCGCGCATGGCCGGACCCTACCACGTCTCTGGTACTCGCTTCTGATTGCGTGGAAACTCCGTTTCCACGGGACTACCCTTCCTTCCCATGTTGCGCTTCACCGCCGCGTCGTTCTTGCTCTTGGCGCTCGCCCCCTCGTTCGCGGGCTGCGGTGACGACGACGAGTCCAAGCCCCCGCCGGGCTCGTCTGCGCTCGTCATTCCGGAGGGTTGCAACCCGCTCTACGCCGAGGTCGCGGACGCTGCTGCCGGCACGATCGCGGGCGACTGTCTGCTGCCGTTCCCGTCGGACATCTTCCGCACGACGGCCGGGGGCGCCGGCAGCGTGGTCGTCCCGGAGCCCGCGCAAGTCCGCCTCGAGGAGGTGCCGGTCGATCTCGCCGCCTTTCACCGACCGGATGGGTTCTCGGTCGGCACGCCGATCCTCGCGCTTCTGCCGGGCCCGATCGATCCGTCGGCGCTCGTGTTCTGGACCGACGACGTCGCGCGCTCGGCCGACGTCTCGAGCCCCACGGTCCTCGTCGACGCCGCGACGGGCGCGCGCGTCGAGCACTTCGCCGAGATCGATCCCCGCGCCGAGAACACCCCCGATCGGCAGGCGCTCATCCTGCGTCCGCTCGATCGCCTCGAGCCGGGGCGGCGGTACGTCGTCGGGCTGAGAGGGCTCTCGAAGACCGACGGGACGCCGATCGCCGCGCCGGCGGGGTTCGCGAGCCTGCGTGACGACGCGGGCTCGCGCCACCCGAGCCTCGCCGCGCTCTCGCCGCGCTCCGAGGCCGAGATCTTCCCCGTGCTCGAGGCCGCGGGGATCGCGCGCGGCGAGCTCGTGCTGGCGTGGGACTTCACCACGCGCACCGAGGCGTACGCCACGACCGATCTCGTCGGGGTGCGCGACGATCTGCTCCAGAAGGCGCCCACCCTCCCGCCGCCGGTCGTGGTCTCGGAAGCGATCGATCCCGGGCCGAACGTCGCCCGGCGCATCGAGCTGACCATGACGGTTCCGCTCTACGTGGACTCGCCGATGCCGGGGGCGAGGCTGGTCGGCCCGGGCGGCGCGTCGAGCGGTACCACCGAGGTGCCGATCACGGTGGGGATCCCGCCGA
>CALKVR010000385.1 GCA_938004815.1 uncultured Polyangiaceae bacterium
TGCCTGTCTCGTGGGCTCGGAGATGTGTATAAGAGACAGCCCCAGATCTCGGGTAAGAGCCCAGCAGGCGTCTGCATTGGCCCTGGCGACCACAGCGAGCCCAGCAAGGTCCGCTGCCATCCTGCGCTCGATTCCTGGGTGCAGCACTAGTCCGTCAAAGTCCGAGATGACGACGACCGGGATGGTTCTGGCGGGGTCCGTCAATAGCTGACGTAGCGAAGCACCACGTTCGGAGCCGATGTAATAGGATGCGCTGTTCGGCGTCTGCGTGGCTCCGCAGAACCAAGTACGGCCATCCGCCAGGACCTGTCGCACTACGACTGGTGTTCGTGCCGGAACGAATGTCGGAGAAACGATGTTGTCGGGTCGCCCCGCCTCAACTGTAACGTAGAGCGTCGTTCGGCCAGCCGTGCGAGACAGGTGGATGCTGGTGCGACACTCACCACCGTCAGTCGGCTCAGTGATGCAATACCACCTGAGGATACCAGCATCGTTCTCCAGGGAACGCGTCGCGAGCTGTCCCCTTCTGCCGCGGCTCATGGCGAGCTCATGCGTGGCTTCGACTCCGGTGGATCCCAACGCCTCCCCGTCGAGGCCCTTTTCCCTTAGCCAAGTCGCGACTAAGAGGGAGGATGCGTCGAACGCGGAATCGTCCAGACAGTGCACGTGAAGAGCGGCGAGCTTGCGCATAGATGTCTCCCTCCGGCCGATAGGTCAGCTCAGGCGCTTCATGAAGTGGGCCCACACGGCGTCGTAGTCCTGCTCCCGATCGCACCGATCGAACGGCGCCTCGTAGACGATCGCGCGCTCGCGGGGGCCGCCGGGTTGGGTGTCGTCGAGGATGGTGTGCTCGACGGTGCCGGACTTCAGGTCCTTGACGTCGTTCCAGGCGGGCGTGGGGTCGCCGCGCTTGGTGGTGCGGGGGAGGCCGACGCCGACGAGGCCCTTGCTGTTCGTGAAGACGATGCGGCCGCGGCGGTCGTACCAGGTGTCCGCCTCGTAGGCGCGCATCACGTAGAACTGGGCGCGGTAGATGGTCTTGAGCTCGTCGAGGGTGAGTCCGAAGGCCATCGCGACGAGGACGTCGATCTCGACCAGCGCCTGCCGGCGCGCGTAGTCGCTGCGGAGCGGGGTCTCGCGCTTCCACTCGAGGGTGAGCGCCGCGAACTTCGCCTCGGGCAGCCGCGGGTCGACCTTGGCCCAGCGGTCCTCGCGGAAGGCGGGGTCGAACGCATCGCGCCACAGGTCGGCGTAGTGGGTGGTGAGGCAGTTGAGGATCAGAACGCGCGCCGAAAGCTCCGTCAGGTGCTTCTCGGGTACGGGCAGTTGACGAGCCAAGTTTGGCTGGAAGTGGCCGGCACCCGCGGACTTCACAAAGAAGTCGGCGACGATGCTGCTCCAGGCACCCGCGACGCTGAGGAGGCTCTTCGTTTCGGCAAACGCGTAGGAGTTGACGGTATGCACGTGAGTGACACCTGCCGGGATGAGCGCAGGTTGGAGCGTGCGCTCGGTCTTTGTGTCGATCATGTTTGGCACTGCGATTCGAGGGACAGACGCGTGCGCTCGCGCGTCGTCATACGCAAGGCGTGGGCCGCGGGCGCTGAACTCGACCATGGACACGCCCGGCACGAAGTTCGTGCGAGGTAGGTAGTCGTCGGCAATGAGTTCGTGATCGACCGCGTCGTAGTGGCTGTTCTGGGTGCAGACTCGACGCGGCGTCTTGTAGTGCGGGTTGCTGACGTAGAAGAGAGGGCCAGTCAGAATCAGTGAGCGTGGGGCTGCGGGAAACGTCGTCTCTCGACCAATGGTCCCATCCAACTGCGACCGACTTTCGTTGAACATCTCGGATGCGGCGTGCTCGTGGGCAGCCACACGTCGAGCCGACCGCATCCTGTCGAGCACGGGGGTGAGCTGACGCGCGTGGAGGGCCGGCAGGCGCGCCTGCTCTGCAGGCGTGCCGGGCTCATCGTAGAGGTCGGCGAAGAGCCTAAGACGCTCGCGGTCTACGCTAATAATCCTGTCGCGATGGGCAGAGACGGCCCAGTGGTTGTTCTCCTTAATACCAGGTACCGGACCATGCCCGGAGTGCACATAGCTGGTATCGATTGTGCTCGGTGAGAAGAGATTGGCGATGTGATCAAAGTGGATCAACTGACGCGCCGGGCCGCAAACGTTGATGCTAAACCGAAGGTGGTGGTCGACGCCTTCAAAGAGCATGAGTTCGTTCAGGAAATGGTAGTGGCGCCGGAGCCGCGGGTAGAGCGCCGCTCTCAATGCGCCACCGTTCGGCTCGTCGTACACCTTCTCTGGGTGCAGCAAGCCCGTGGTTCCGCGTGTACTCGACCAACTCCACACCAGTGGTAGGAAACACTTGTAGAGATTTGTCTTCACACCCTGAAGCAGCGGATAGTTGGTGCTGGACCCGAGGTAAGACGCCATCCCGCCCGCCGACTCGTGCGCAGCAAGATACGCCGAACGGTTTCCGAGGCGCTCGAACGTCTCCTCGCGAAGCTCTGCGGTCTGCTTCGCCGAAAGCTTCTTCAGGACAAAGCTCGGGTCGGCGTCGCCGAGCACGTCACCTTCCGACCACTGCACCGGTAACCACGGCGGGTTCCCCAACATCAGGTCGAACCCACCGCGCTTCTTGAAGATGTCCGCGAACTCGAGCTCCCAGTGCAGGAAGCGGTAGCGAGCCGCGAGCTTCTCCACGAGCTGGAGCCGGCGGCTCTTGCCGATGACGTGGTCGACGTTGACGAGACCGTACTCGAGCGCGGTCTGCTTCACCTCTTCGGGGGCGGTGGTTCCAAAGAGGTCGAGGGTCTCGCCCTTCGGGGGCGGCGCTTCGTAGACGTCGGTGTCGAGGAGGGTGCGGATGTCCTCCAGGTACTCACTGCGATCGGGGAGGAGCTCCGCTTGCTCGATCGGCCAGAACCAAAGCGCGCACCAATAGTCCATCACCAGCTTGAGCCGGCGGTACGGCGACGAGGCGCGCACCGTCTCGGAGAGCATCTCCTGCTCCCAGATTCGATCCTTGTCGGCGGTGGTCGTCGGCCTGCGGTCGCTCTCGGGAGGCGGCTGGCCGTAGATGCGGATGGGGTCGGTGGTGCGAAAGCGGATGCGCTCGAGGAGCTCGGCGTGTTTGTTCCACAGGCCGTCGATCGCGGACGAGAGCTGGCGGAGGGTGCCGATCTCGTCGTCCTCGAGCGGCGCGCAGAAGTCCTTCCTCCAGGCGTCGATCGCCGCGAGCTGGTCTTTGGCCATCTCGCGGATCGGCTTGCCCTCGGTGCCGCGGCCGTAGACCGACATCGAGCGATCGCCGAGGAGGAAGTGGTAGACGCTGCCTTCGGGGCGAACCGCCTTTTCGGGATCGGGTCCGAGCGGGACGCGCTCGGGCACGGTGTCGAGCCAGTCGTGGTTCTTGCCGTCCTTGCCCGAGTCGAGCGCCGAGGCGGGGAACACTTGGCGCCGCGCGCCGATCAACGAATTGCCGCAGACGGTCTGCCCCGTGAACCACGGCACGAAGCCGCCCGCGTGGATCGTGTTCAGCCACAGGGAGACCTCGGCGAGCTCGACCGCGACGGGGTTCAAGTCGACGCCGAACACGTTGTTGTCGGCGATGAACATCTTCACGCGCTGCTTCTCGAACGCGTACTCGTCGTGTGGGATGCGCTCGCCCAGCTCGCGCTGCTTGGCCGAGAGGTACGCCTCCGCGAGCTGGTTCACGGCTTCGTTCAAGAACGCGGCGCTGCCCATGGCCGGCTCGCAGACCGTGACGTGAAGGATCTCGTCCGCCGTGAGCTTGGGCTGTTCGGGGTCCTCGCCGAGCAGCTCCTTCAGGGCGTACTTCACGGTCGCCTTCGTAAGCACCTCGGGCGTGTAGTACGAGGCCGAGGTCTGTCGGTCGCGCCCCGCGAGGCGGTAGATGAACGTGCCCTTCGGATACTTCTTGAGCGCGTTGCCGTCGTAGACCCGCTCCTTCTCCGTGTACTTCGGCAGGTCCTCTTCGGGCACGAAGTACGCGGTCTTGAGCACGTCGTGATCGTCCGCCTTCTCCGGCTTCACCTCGTAGAGGTCGGTCTTGGCGAGGAAGCCGCGGAACGAGAGCAGCGCCTCGTAGACCGCGCCGAGCTGGTTGATGCCGAGCGTGGCGTACGAGATGCGCCCGCGGCGCGCGAACCTCCCCGACTTGGCCAGCGTCAGCGACATGTTCTCGATCACGTCGCGGAGCACCTCGTTCGAGAAAACCACGCCGCGGTCGCCCTTGTACGAGCCACCGTCGAGCATGGGCGTACGAGTCGGGTCGAAGAGGTGCGAGCGAAGCGGCGCGAGCTCGAAGGTCGAGAAGTGCGAGAGCGCGAGCTCGTCTTCGCCCGTCATGCCGACCTGATGGGTCGGTGTGCGCCCCTCGTAGATCATGTCGAAGAGCAGGCGCAGCGACTCGTGGATGTAGGTGCCGTTGCGCGCCTCCTCGGTCGAGAGGTCGAGCTGCTCCAGCTCGCGTAGACGCTCGAGGCTGTAGCCGAGCCGGTAGGCGTCGACGCCCATCGGGGCGTAGCCCAGCTCGGGCCGCGCCTCGATGTAGAAGAGGAAGAGCAGCCGGTACATGTACCGAAGGCAGTCGCCGGAGAGCTGCTCCGCGAACGCCTCGTTCTCGCGCGCGTCGCCGAAGACCTTCTGCTTCTTGACCTTGCGGATGTAGTCGACCGCCGCGTTGCCGAGGCGCTCGATGGAGGCTTGAAGTGCGTACTTCAGATCTTCGGAGACCGCGAACGCGTGCTTGTGCGAGTGGTCGTCGAGATCGTCGAGCAGCGCGATGCCGTCCGAGGGAACCAGGCTCTCGCGATGCAGGAGCGCAGCGGTGACGTCGAGGGTGTCGTTCTGACGCCGGCCGAGGATCTCGCGAAGGTCGAAGCGCAGCAGACGCTGCTCGGACCACTTCGCGCGCTCCACGAGAAAGAGATCGTCGGCTCCGAGGACGAGCACGAAGCGCGGCGGCTCGTCGAGGTTGAAGGCCTCGTTCACGAGGTCCTCCGCGTTGGTGTCGCCCGTGGGCCGCAGTTCGTCGGCGAACGAGGTCGCGACGCGCGCGGCCTGGAGCTGCGCGAGCGCGATCGGGCTCGCGAGCGTGCCCTGCTCGAAACGCTGCGCCGGCACCACCGGGAGGATCCAGAGGCGCGGGGAACCGTCCGCCTGCTGCACCTCGCCGTAGAGCGGGACATGCCCGCTCGGCAGCTCGACGACGCGATGGCGCAGGACGTCGGCGTAGCCGAGCCCGACGAGCAGCTCGCAGAACATCTCGAAGTGCGCCGCGACGCGCGCCTCGGGAACGGCCTCCTGCTCGAGGCGATCGAGGTACCGGAAGAACTCTTGATGGCTGGCGCCGAGCGACTGCGGCGGCGCGCGATGGGTGATTCGCGCCGAGCCCTCGGAGTCCCCGGCCGCCGCCTCGAGCCTGGCCTTCGCGTCGGCCCGCCAGCGGTCGAGCACCGGTCGCAGATCCCCTTGCAGGATCGCGCTCAGGTAGTGCTGCGTGAAGAACTCGTTCGTGTTCTCGATGCCGAGGAAACTCACGACGCGGCTCCTCCTTGGGGTCGGTAGCCCGCTTCGTGGCGGAACACGGCGAGCACCTCGACGAAGGGTTCTTCATGTACTCAGAGGAACTCGATTGGCAGAAGCG
>CALKVR010000386.1 GCA_938004815.1 uncultured Polyangiaceae bacterium
CCCCGGCGCGGACGATCCCCCCGGCGACGGCGTCGACCAGGACTGCGACGGGGCCGACGGTCTGTTGGCGGCGGGCCCCGAGCCCGTGGTCACCGCGCGGCCGGCAGCCGCCGCCGAGGCGCCGGCCCCGCCCGAGGCGCCGAAGCAGCCGCCGTCGATCTTGCTCGTGACCCTCGACACCGTGCGCGCCGATCGCACGAGCGCGTACGGCTACCCCGAGCCCACCACGCCGCGGCTCGAGGCGCTGGCCAAAGAGGGCACGCTCTTCACCCACGCCTTTGCTCCTGGCACCGACACGCAGCGGGCCCTGATCCATCTGTTCAGCGGTCGCGCGCTCGACGACACCGCGCGCGATCGTCGGGAGTGGCCGACCCTCAAGGACGAGAACGACACCGTCGCCGAGCGGCTGAAGAAGGCCGGCTATGTCACGGCCGCGGTCAGCTCTTTTCAATGGATCAGCAAAGAGCGCGGCTTCGCCCAGGGCTTCGACCAGTTTGCCGAGGTGTTCGAAGAAGAGCACCCCGAGCGCGGCGTCACGGGGCCGATTGCGGTCCGGTCGGCGCGAGCGATCCTCGAGAAGACGAGCGACGACCCGCGGCCCCTCTTTCTTTGGGTCCACCTGTTCGACCCCCACGAGCAATACAAGGCGCACAAGGGCATCTCGCTGGGGAAATCCCTCGGCCGGGGCAAGGCTGGCGCTTACCTCGGTGAGATTGCGTTCACCGACAAGCAGCTCGGCGACTTGCTCGACGCCGTCCGAGCGAGCCCGCGAAGCGCGTCGACCGCGGTCCTGGTGCACGGCAGCCACGGCGAGGCCTTCGACGAGCATGGGTCGATGGGCCACGGCAAAGACCTCTACCAAGAGGTCCTCCGCGTCCCGCTGGTGGTCGCTCTGCCGGGGGTCTCGGGGGGCCGGGCCCTGAACGAGATCGCCGTGAGCACGCTCGACCTGTCGGCGACGGTGCTCGATTTGGCGGGCGCGAGTCGCGAAGGCGTGGCCGGATCTTCGCTGGCGCCGCTCGTCCGAGCCGACGCGCCACCCAAGGGCGAACCCGTCTACGCACGCACGGGCCGCCGCTTTGCGGTGATCGACTATCCCCTCAAGCTCGTCCTGACCGAGCGCAAGGGCCGCGACCGCATCCTGCTCTTCGATCTGTCCGCCGACCCCGAAGAGAAGCGCGACATCTCCGAGGACCGCGGCGATGACGCGGCACGGCTCGCGGCGATGGTGCAGAAGCGCTTCGCGCTATCGGCGGGCGACGACAAAAAATAGTTCGCCAGGGAAGCGGGCGAAGCGGTGCGGCGCGACGTATACTCCTCGCTAGGTTCTTGCGTTCAGAAGTTGGTCTTCGCGTTCAAAGGGCACCACGATGAGCCGCACGGTGTCGTTCCGTGTCTCTGCTTTCGTAGCTTTCACGTTGGGGGTGACCGCGCTCGGCGCGTTCGTGGTTCGCCTCCAGGCGGGCGAGCTTCCGCTCGAGCTCGCCGCCGGAGCGACGGGCAAGCAAGAGCCCCGAAAGCCGCAGCGCGAGTGGCGGCTCATCGACGGCAAGCACTGGCAGATCGCCGGCCCCGAGGGTGAGGCGCCGGCCGTCACCGACAAAGCCGAGGGCAACCGCGGCGCGTGCACGCCCGGCATGGTCGAGGTCAAGGGCAACATGAAGGCGGACCCCGCCCGCAAAGTCCTCTTCGACCCCAAGAGCGTCGAGGAGCTCCAGAAGCGGACTTGCACCAAGTGGATCCAGAAGGAATACCCAGAGAGGTGCGCCGAGTTCGACCGTGAGGCCTGGCTGGCGCTCTCGAAGGACATCCCCACCAAGCCGATGCACTTCTGTATGGACCGCTTCGAGTACCCCAACCGAAAGGGTGCGTATCCCGTCATCTTCGTCACCTTCCACGAGGCAAAGGCGAAGTGCGAGGAGCAGGGCAAGCGCCTCTGCGGCGAAGAGGAGTGGACGTTCGCCTGCGAGGGTGAAGAGGCGACGCCGTATCCCTACGGCTACTCCCGGTCCGCAGAGAAGTGCGTGATCGACGGCAAGTGGCGCGCGTTCAACGAGCGCGCCCTGCACCCGCGTGAGGGTCACGACGCGATGCTCGAGCTCGACAAGCTCTGGCAAGGCGTGGCGTCGGGCGAGCGCCCGGATTGCAAGAGCCCGTCGGGTGTCTACGACATGACGGGCAACATCGACGAGTGGACGCACACCGCGCGTGAGGGCGAGCGCCCCAGCATCCTCAAGGGCGGCTACTGGGGGCCCGTGCGGACACGGTGCCGCCCGTCGACGCGCTCGCACGACGAGAACCACGTCTTCTACCAGCAGGGTTTCCGGTGCTGCTCCGACGTCCCCAAGAAGTCGGAGAGCGGCGCCGGGAGCACGCAGTGTGACTGAGCCCGCGAACGACGCGGTCAGCCCGGCTCCGGCGCCGCCGTCGGTCCAGCCTCAGCCGGCGCCCGATGACGCTCGCCCGCGGGACACGCTCGATGATCCCGTGACGGCGACGCCGACGGGCTCACGGGCCCGGTCGTCCCGCCCGTTCCAGCTCGCCAGCCTGGCGCTGCTACTCGGCGCGCTCGGCTTGGTCGTCTCGAGCGCCGTACCCGCGGTGGCGCGCGAGCTCGGCGTGACCGAGGTGCGGGTGGTGACGCGCGACTACGTCCGGACGGCGCCCGCCGGCCAGGCGGGGGTCGACGCCGTGCGTGATTTCGAGAAGGGCATCGGGCGCTCGGTGGCCGAGCTCGAAGAAGACGACGACCCTCGTTCTCCGAGCGGCGCCCTCGACGACCACGCCGCGGGGCGCGCCAAGATCGCGGTCGCCGCCCGCGACCTCTCGCTCCGCGACCAGCCGAGCCGCGCCGCACCGGTGGTGGGGGCGGCCAAGCGCGGGCAGGCGCTCGTGGTGCTGCGTGAGGAGCGTGGTTGGGTGATGGTCGTTCAACAGACCGACGACGGCCTCGACGTAGGCTGGGTCGCCGAGCGCGACGTCGTGATCCCGTGACGGGCTCTCGGTTCGCCGGAACGCGCGGCAGCGTCGGCTACCGCGGGGCGGTGCTCACGCCGTCTGCCGCGTCGGACGACGTCGTCTATCATGACGATGCTGTTCTGGTCATCGCCCGCGACGGGTCGATCGTCGGCGTCTACCCCGCCGACGACGCGGGTCGCGCCTCGATCGTTCACGACCTTCGGGGCTCGCTCATCGTGCCCGGGTTCGTCGACAACCACGTGCACTATCCGCAGACCCGCATCGTCGGGAGCGCCTCCGGTCCGCTCCTCGACTGGCTCGAGCGGTCCGTCTTCCCCGAAGAAGCGCGGTTCACCGACGAGGGTTATGCGCGCGCCGTGGCGCGAGAGTTCGTCGTTGCTTGCGCCGCGCGCGGCACGACGACGGTCGGCGCCTACGCGAGCTCCAGCAGCGCCGCCACCCATGTCTTGTTCGAGACGCTCGCCGACAGTGGGCTTCGCGCCGTGGCCGGGCTGGTGCTGATGGATCAAAATTGTCCGCCGGCGCTGAGCGTCCCCGCGGATCGCGCGCTCGCATCCTGCCGTGAGCTCGCCGGGCGGTGGCACGAGGCCCACGCGGGCAGGCTCTCGTTCGCGATCGTTCCGCGCTTCGCCATCAGCTGTTCACGTGCCTTGCTCGAGGGGGCGGCGGCCGTCGCGGCCGATCTCGACCTGTGCGTGATGACGCACGTGTCCGAAAACCCGTCCGAGGAGGCGGACACCCTCGCCGTTCATCCGTGGGCGACCGACTACCTCGGTGTCTACGAGGCGGTCGGGCTGGTCGGCCGCCGTACGGTCCTGGCGCACGCCATTCACCTGAGCGGCTCCGAGTGGGATCGCGTCGCCGAGCGCGGCGCTTCGATCGCCCACTGTCCCGACTCCAACTTCTTCTTGGGGAGCGGCGTCATGCGTCTCGGCGAGGCGCGGCGGCGAGGCATCACCGTCGGTCTCGGCACCGATGTCGCGGCCGGCCGGAGCTTCGACGTTCGCCGGACCGCGTCGCACGCTTACGACGCGGCGCTCATCGCGTCGTCTGCGGCCACCCCCGCCGAGCTCTTCACCCTCGCGACCCTCGGCGGCGCGCGTTCGCTCGGCCTGGGCGATCGGGTGGGGACGCTCGAGCCGGGCAAGGAGGCCGACTTCGCCGTCATCGATCGGCCCGCCCATGCGACCGGGCTGGAGGGCGCCCTCAGGACCGTCCTCTTCGGCTCCGAGATGGCCCCGGTGTCGCGCACCTACGTGCGGGGGCGCCTGGTCTGGTCTCGGATGTCGTAGCGCGCCGCGGGGCCGGCGGCGGTCAAGCGTCGAGCTCGCCCGCCTTCGCCTTCTCGCACCAGAGCTGGATCTCGCGCTCGATCACCTCGAGGGCTCGCTTACGGAAGGGCTTGAGCAAGAACGGCACGGCCATGTCCATCACCACGCTCTTGTCCTCGATGAGGATCTTGCCGTCGAGGGCGAAGCCCTTGACGCTGAAGCGCACGGTGGCGGCGTAATCCGAGGACCACGTGGTCGTCGGGCTGTACTCGCCGTACTTCTGCTTGTAGCTGGCGAACGCGGCCACGGTCGCCTTCTTGGCGAGGTCGCGGCCGACGTCGTGGGGGACGCGGTGCTCCATACCGCTCCGGCTTAGCCCAAGTCGGTTGGAAGGTCTAAGGCGTACCGCGTTATTTTGTGCCCACGAAGACGACCGTGGACTCACCGTTGCCCTGGCCCGCGCCGACGGCGTTCCAGCCTTCGGGGAGGACGGGCAGCGTCCAGCCGAACAGCCACATGCCGTCCAGCGGCGAGACGTTCAAGCACTCGGCGCTCATCGGGTAGCCGAAGCGATCGTGCCAGTA
>CALKVR010000387.1 GCA_938004815.1 uncultured Polyangiaceae bacterium
GTGTCGAACGGCTTGTCGATGTTGTCGGTGACCCCTGCGCCCTGGCCGCGGCCCGCGTCGTAGGGGTTCTGCCGCGAGGAGAGGAACAGGAGCGGTACGCCGGGCGCGGCCGAACGCAGCTGCCGCGCGATCTCGTAGCCGTCGCCGTCGAGGCTGTTGTCGCAGATGACGAGGCCGACGCCGCCCGCTTGCAGGCGGGCCAGCGCGTCGTTACCGCTCCCGACGACCGCTACTTGGAAATCCGTTCCAGCGAACGTGATCTCCAGGATCTTTCGCATGGTCGCGCTGTCGTCGACGGCGAGGATGGTCGTGGCCACGTGGGGCATCTCCTTGGGCTGGTGGAGCCGCTGGCTGCGAAGAGCAGTGGTCGGGAATCATCCGGTCCCGGACCGCCGCCTGTCAACATAACGGGAGGGCTCGGCCCTCGACACCTGTATAGTGCCGGCACTCCCTTGACGACGCGATCGGCCGTCGTTCCCCGCTCTCTCCACGGCAAGTCGCTCGACCGCGCCGTTCGTGAGGTCTTTTCGCTGAGCTGGAACGCGGCGCGTGACGCGATCCGAACCGGCAAGGTCCACCGGGACGGGCTGGCCCTGACCGACCTCCAAGCGCCGGTCAAAGGGGGCCAGACGCTCGAGATACGGCCCAACGCTCCGCGGCCCCACGTGGCCCGCCGCGACGCGTTCGCCTCCGAGCGCATCCTCCATTGCGATGGCGCGGTGGTCGTCGTCGACAAGCCCGCCGGGATCAGCACCGTCCCGTTCGGTGACGAGGACCCGGCCGAAGAGCGCGCCACCCTCGACGCCGTCGTGCGCGACGTCCTCTCGCGTGACGCGGCCCGCGGCGGCCGCGCACCGCTCGGCGTGGTGCATCGTCTCGACAAGGAGACGAGCGGTGTGATCGTGTTCACGCGTACGGTTGCGGCCAAGAAGCACCTCGCCAACCAGTTTCGCGCCCACACGACGTCACGCCGCTACGTCGCGATCGTCCACGGCGTCTTGTCGCGCAAGCAGACGTTCCGCAGCTACCTGGTCGAGGATCGCGGCGACGGCATCCGCGGCTCGGCGCCACGCGGCTCGCGGCAGGGCCAGCTCGCGATAACGCACGTCGAGCCGCTCGAGAAGCTCGTGGGCGCCACGCTCGTGGCCTGCCGGCTCGAGACCGGGCGCACGCACCAGATCCGCATCCACCTCTCGGAGGCTGGTCACCCGCTCGTCGGCGAGCGCGTCTACATGCGCGGCTGGCGCGGGCCCGTGATCGAGGCGCCTCGCATGATGCTGCACGCGGCCGAGCTCGGCTTCGAGCACCCGACCACGGGCGAGCCGGCCGCGTTCGAGGCCGAGCCGCCGGAGGACTTCCAGCGGGTGCTGGCTGGGCTCAGGGCTCGATCAGCTGCGAAACGTACGTGAGGCGCGACGGCGTATCGACGATGTTGATCAGCCCCACCGGCGGGCTCAGCTGGCCTGCCGTCGAGGTGTTGTCGACGACGACGTAGTAGAGGCCGGGCTTGAGCTTGAACCGCTTCGTGAACGGGCCCGGCTGGATGACGGCGGTGCTGAGCGGCATCGTCTGGGCGGGCCCGGTCCAGCCGTTCTGGTAGGCCTCCCGCCACTGGTCGGCCATCGTCTTCGGGTAGACCATCAGCTCGACGGCGTTGCCGGTCAGCGTCCCCTTGAGCTGGATGGCCTGATCGTCGTCGGCGACCTCGAAGGGGCCGAGAAAATCACGCTGCCCGGTGTACACGTCGGTCGACTCGTTCGCGAAGATGAGCGCCTCGTCGCTGGAATCGATCTCGATCGGCCTCTTGGGGTGCTGGCCGGGCGGCAAGATGCCGAGCGAGAACTCTTTGCTGCCGCTGTCGTTCTCGATGACGGTGAAGCCTCGCTGCAAGAACCCGGTCACGACTTGCCCGCCGACCACGTTGGCGGCGGTGCCGGCCGGCGTCATGACGGCGGCGATGTCGGCGATCTTGTTCTCGACCGACAAGATCTTGAAGTCGGGGCCGGCGGCCACGCGCGTCAGCTTGCCCCAGGCCCACACGCCCTCGTCCTCGAAGCGGTAGTCGAACGCGTACTCGACCGCGACGTTCAGGTTGAAACCGGTGCGCTTGACCGTCGGCATGTAGACGTAGCCGGTGCCGCCCACGTTGACCAAGATGGTCCGGTTCTGCTCGTTGATGCTGTGCGTGCAAGACGACGGAAAGTAGCGCCCGGTGATGGCCTGGCCCTCTTGGAACCGGAGCGGCACGCTCGCCTTGAGCATCTCCGGGCAGACCCGCTGCGCGCCCCACGTCTTGAACGCCCACCAGCGCAGGTTCGGGTCGTTGTTGAGGATGACGCCCGCGCAGGGGCAACCGGTCGCCACGATGCCGAACAGGATCATCCACAGCCCGAGCACGGCCGGAGACCAACTCCGCC
>CALKVR010000388.1 GCA_938004815.1 uncultured Polyangiaceae bacterium
GCTGCACCCGCGCGGGGAGCGAGAAGCCCGCGACCTTGAGCATGACCGGCCAGAACAAGGTGTGGAACTTGACGATGTCCTTGCCGATGACGTGCACGATCTCGGTGTCGGCCGAGTGCCACCACGCGTCGAAGTCGCGCCCGGTGGCGTCGCACCACTGCTTGGTCGACGCGAGGTAGCCGATCGGGGCGTCGAACCAGACGTAGAAGAAATGCCCGGGCGCGTCGGGTATCGGAAAGCCGAAGTAGGGCGCGGGGCGTGAGACGTCCCAGTCGAGGAGCGGCTTGCCGAGAAAGAACCCGCTCAAGTAGTTGGCGATCTCGCGCGGCATGCGCCCGTCGGCCTGCGTCCACTCGGTGAGCCAGGGTCGCTCGCTCTCGATCGAGACGAGGTGGTGCTCGGCCTCGCCGATTTCTGGGGTCGCGCCCGAGAGCGTGCTCTTCGGCTCGATGAGCTCGGTCGCGTCGTAGGTCGAGCCGCACTTGTCGCAGTTGTCGCCGTATTGATCCGGTGACTTGCAGATGGGGCAGGTGCCCTTCACGAAGCGGTCGGCGAGGAAGATCTTCTCGACCGGGTCGAAGAGCTGCTTCACCCGCGCGGTGCGGATGAGCCCGCGCTCGCGGAAGCTCTGCCAGATGCGCGCGGCGAACGCCTGGTTCTCGGGTGAGTGGGTGCTGCCGTAGTGATCGAAGCGGATCTGGAAGCCCGCGAAGTCGCGCTGGTGCGCGAGGCTCATCTCTTCGATGACGGCGACCTCGGATCGCCCCTCTTGGCGAGCGCGCATCATCACGGCCGTGCCGTGGGTGTCGTCGGCGCAGATGTACGCGACCTCACGCCCGCGCATCCGCCACGCGCGCGCGTAGATATCGGTCTGCGTGTACTCGACCAGGTGGCCGAGATGAATGTGCCCGTTGGCGTAGGGCAGCGCGGCCGTGACGAGGAGTCGCTTCATCCTTGGAACGACGCTTTTGCCACAGCTATTCGGACACGGGGGGCTTTTCAAAGCGCTCGCGACGTTTCGCGCTTCGCGCGGCGGATGGCAGCCCAGACCTTACGGTGGGGGCCAAGCCCAGCCACGGACGGTCAGCAGCCAGGCGAGCAGTAGCTGTCCACGTGGCCCACGCAGACGTCGTCCCAGTCGTTGTTGCAGCAGTAGGGGTCGTCGGCGCAGATGGCTTGCACGCAGGGCGAGCAGGTCGACTGCAGCGCCGCGCCCTGCACGCACTCGTCGTGGGCGCACGAGCTGCCGCCGCCGCCACCGCCGCCACCGCCGCCGCAGGTCTGGCTGCAGTACTGATCGACCTCACCCACGCACACGT
>CALKVR010000389.1 GCA_938004815.1 uncultured Polyangiaceae bacterium
CCCCTCACTCGTGAGGGGGGCCGGGGGGGTGAATCCACAGAGACGAAGCTCGAGGGTGGGAGAGCCTCTGCGACGCTAGTCGCTCTGGTGCTCGAACGCAGGCTCGGCGCCGAACGCCTTTTGGAGGCTGCCGCGGTGCGACGCGAGCGCGCGGCTGAACTCGCTCACCTTGGTGGGAAAGCTGTTCGCGTGAATGGTCGCGGTGGGGCTGAACAGCGAGAGGTAGACGGTGTCGTCGAAGACGCTGAGGCGGTAGACGCCCGATGTCTCGTCGTTGAGCGCGAGCAGGTGACGGTAGACGTGCTCGACGCCGTCGGTGGGCAGGGCCACCACCGGCGCGCGCAAGACGAGGTGATCGCCCGTCTCGTCGGTGGTGAGGTCGACCTGGGTGCGATCGTCTTGGCCCTCGAGCGACGGGCTGAAGCGCCAGGTGCGCGCACCGACGCGAGCGCGGTTGGCGGGGATGCCCATCGAGGCGAGCGCCGCCTTGACCGCGAACAGGCCCTTCAGCGGGGGGACCATCGAGACCTCGGGCGGCTCGCGTGACCAGCGGTGCGAGAGGAGCACGCCGCACTCGATGCAGCGATCCATGTCGGGCTCGAAGATCGTGTCACAGCGAGCGCAGCCGTACTCGGGCAGGAGCTCGAGGATCTCTTCGGCCGGGCCGTCGGCGCTGGCCAAGCCGCCCTCGAAGCTGGCGTTCGGCAACACGAGGCCGCCTATCCAGCGGAACGCGTTGCGATCGCCGTGGCTGCGCGCGCGGCGGGGGCGCACCAAGACACCGAGCCCGCGACCGTGCACGTCGACGACGGGCGCGCCGCGAAGATCGTCGTCGAGGTGCCCCGCGACCATGATGTGGGGGAACCCCTCGAGCACGCGGGCCGTCGAGACGATGTGGGTGGCCACGAGGTGCGGCTCGACGCCGACGCGACCGAGGACATAGACCGGCTCGCCCAGCGCGGGCTCGGGCCCCACGTCGAGCGGCGGCACGCCGACCGCCTCGGTCGGCATCAAGAGGGCGATGTCGAGCGCGACGTTCGCGCGCACGACCGAGGCGCCGACGGTGCTGCCGTCGTCGAGCACGAGCTGCACGTCGCGCTCGTAGCCGACGATGTCGAGGCTCGTCACGACGAGCCCGTTGGGGAGCGCGCAGTAGCCCGAGCCCCGGCCCGTCGGCGCGACGATGCCGACGACGGAGGGGCGAACTCGGGCGGCGATGTCGGCGGTGCTCATGCCATCATCCTGGTCAGCGCGGTCATCATCAGGTCGACGGCCTGCTGCTTGGCGCCCTCTTTCACCGCGTGAGTGACGATGCCGCGCAAGCGCTCTTGCGTGGGCGCCGGGAGCTTGGTGCGCACGAGCAACTCGGAGAGCGCGCCCAGCGCGAGGAAGTGTCGGAGCTCGAGGTCGGCCGGCGCCTGATCGATCTCGGAGACGTAGCGCGCGAGGTGCTGCTTGGCGTCTTGGGCGGTCGTGATGGGGACGATCGAGGGCCGCTCGCCCGGGGCCGCCTCACCCCGCTGCGCGGTCAGGTTGGCCATGAGCTCGAACATCGGCGCGGCGGCCGGGATCGCCATCGCGCCGCGGCGCTTGCCGGGGGCGGTGATGTAGATCTCTTTGGTCGCGTCGGCGGTGCCGTGAAAGAGCGCCGAGACGGCGTTCGGAACAGCCTTGTCATGCTCGAGCAGCGAGCGGTAGACGGTGGCGCGGATGAGCAGACACATCGTCGCCGGCTGATCGGCGAAGCTGAGCACCGCGCCCAGCGTCTGCGACTTGTGGAGCAGATCGCAGAACGGCGCGGCGGGGCCGGTGACCTTTTGCGGTTGCGCCGAGAGATCGTCGGGAAAGGCGTCGCCGAACGGGTCGGACGGGAGCGAGCCGTCGAAGCCCGGCGCTTGCCCGGCCGACGGCGCGGTGGCGGGCGTCGCCTCGCTCACGAGCGTCCGCTCGGGCTGGCCGCGGCCCGGCGGCGGCGCCGCGGGGCGCTTGAGCGGGAACGGCCGCGTCGAGGGGACCCCCGACGGCTCACGCACCGTCTCGTTGCGCCGAGCCGCCGCCGCGGTCGCGGCCGGCACGCCCTGCACGGGGGTCGGCGCGCTCGCGCCGGGCGGGGGCCGGAGCGGGGTGAGGCTGCCGCGGCCGGGCGCCGGCGATCGCATGCGCGGGCGCTGCTCGAGCCGCGCCGGCGTCGGCACCTTGGAGCGCTGTGGCGGGAGCAGCACCGCGGGGATGCCCTCGGCGCCGGCGAAGCGCGCCGCCGGCATGTCGATCGCAGGGGTCGGCTGCTTGATCGACGGCGACGGCTCCTCTTCGACCAGCGGGGGTATCGTGTCGAGCGTCACCTTTTTCCCGCGCCGCGGGGGCGACGCGGGCGACGTGTCCTCACGCAGGACGACGCCGCGGGGGATGTTCTCGACCTGGACGTCGGCGTGGGTCTTGGCGTCGATCGCGCGGCCCTGGAGGGCGCCGACGAGGAGGCGAGCGCCGGCCGACGCCGCGCTCACGACCGCTTCGATCGCGGCGCAAGCCTGCGTCGGGGCGAGCTCGGGCAGCGTCGTCACGAAGCGTGCGAGGACGAGGTCGCCACGGACCGAGTAACGGATCGGCACCGTGTCGCGATCCGAGAGCTCGAGCAAGAGGCGCAGCGCCGGCACGTACTGCGTCAGCGGCAGCCGGACGACGGGCGCTTCGATCGCGACCTCACCGTCGGCGGGCCGCGCGCGCGCGATGACAGCGACGCCGCGCAGCACGCCCTTGAACGACGGCCCATCGGGCGACTGCTGCATCTTCAGCCCGGTCGCGCCCACCGAGCTCAGGCATTGCGACAGGAGCTTGCCCGCGTCGCCTGCGCGCCACGCCTCGTAGCCGAGCTCGAGCTCGGGCCGCGTGGGGTCGGGCGCGTGCGCGCTGCCTGACGCTGGATCGCCGTCGGCGAGCGTGAGCGGGCTCGCCGTGCCGCCGCAGATGGCGCACGACGCGCCGCTCATCGGCAGGCCGCAAGAGGTACAGTGCTGGGGGGTGCCAGACACGGGCAAGCAGCGTATTCAGGTCGGCGGAGGATCGCCAGCGGTTACGCTTCGGGTTTCGCGGCCAGTCGAATGATGGACAGCGCCAAGTTCCCGATCGCGAGCAGCTACCTCAGGCGCCTGCCTCGGGGCCTCGACTCGTACCCGGAGTGCCAAGCCAAGGGCTCGGTGCTCCGCGCCGGGATCGATACCGCACCGGTCACCCTGGATCGGTCGGCGCTGCCGCCCGCGCTCACCGCCACGCTCTGCCACCTGCTCACCGCCGCG
>CALKVR010000390.1 GCA_938004815.1 uncultured Polyangiaceae bacterium
CCCCCACGGCCAGCCACACGAACGACACGCGAACCGCCGTGACCGCCATGACGATGACGAGCGCGACCACCGACGAGACACTCTCGGGCAGCGTCACGGCGCGCCGAAGCGAGACCTCACGAACGCCATCGATGAGCAGCATCATGCCGCCCTCGTCCTCGCGAACGGCATCGAGCTCCCGAACGCTCTTGGAACGAATGCCGGCCGCCAACGCCTGCCACGCCCGGATCGACTCGGACGAGACCGCGTTGCCCCGCAACCAGGACCTCGCGGCCGACGCCACGGCGGCGAGCGCGGCGACCGCGGTGGCCGTCCCTGCATCGCTGGGGAACAGCAGGAGAGCCGAAACGAGGCCGAGCTTCCCCACCAGGTCGAGGACAACGAGCGGACCGATCACCCGGAACCACGCTTGAACGGCGCGCGCCGCGGTGCAACTGTACCGAGCCGAGCCTCGCCCGAGCAGCGTAGGCCGGAGCGCGATGGTCGGATCGAGGGTTCCTGAGGGCGGCATCAGGCGGGGGCTCCGTCGGCTGGCCGGCTTCGCCCGCGCAAGTCGGGCAGAGAAGAGCTTCCTGCTGAGCGCTTGGGTGCTCGCGCCGGTGGTTTCGTTCGCGGTCGATCGATACGGCTTTCCCCGCGTCCTGGAGGCGGTGGCTCCCCTCCAACTGGCCAGGAGCGGCGCCGGCGCACCGGAAATAGACATCCCCGCGGGCGCGAGGCTGATCCGCAAGGCGTTTCGAGCGGCGCCGACGGCAGGGGCCTGTCTTCACCACGCGTTGGTTCAGTACCTGCTGCACTTGCGCGTCGGGCCGGAGCCGCGCCTCGTCGTCGGCGTTCGGCGCGGCACCGCTCGGCTCGGCACCGGTTGGGTCCCCGACGCACACGCGTGGGTCGAAGACGCTGGCGTGCCCGACGGCCAAGCCGACTTCTCGCCACTCTTCGCGCTCACGCCCTCGAGGGGGCTCGAGCGGTTCGACGAGGCGTCGGTTTGAGCGGTCTGGCGGTCGAGCTGCGCTACGAGGCGGCAGCGGATCTTGTCACGTTGCGGGCGATGCTCGCCCGGCTCGCGCACCGCGGAGCCGGCGCGCCGATCCAGCCCGAGCGATCCATCGCGCTCGGTGGCGCGGGCGTTCGGCCGGTCACCGACGGCGAGGGTCGAGCCATCGTGTTGACCGGCAAGCTCACCGATCGGGTCGCGATCGAAGCGCGGCTCGGGCTCGAGCGCGAGACAGATGACGAAACCGTCATCATGACTGGCTGGGCTCGTGAGGGGACTGCGTTTCTAGCCCGCCTCGGCGGGGCCTTCGCGCTCGCGCTATGGGACGCACCTGCGAGACAGCTCGTGCTCGCCCGCGACAGGCTCGGTCGGCGGCCCCTCGTCTACGCCCGTACCGCGCGGGGCGTTCGCGCCGCCTCGGAGCCCTACGCCCTCGCCGTCGATACCAGCTCGCTGTTTCGACCCAACCTGCGCGAGCTCGCGATGGCCATGGTCGAAGAGCCGGGTCCGCCGGGGCAGACCCTGATCGAGGGCATCGAGGCCCTTCTTCCCGGCCACACGCTGATCACCGACGGGCGCTCTACCGTCGTCCGACGTTTCACGAGACTCGAGGTTACCGAGGCGCGTGATGTCGCAAGCGTGGGCGAGGCGGCGGATCGACTCGACGACGCTCTCTGCCGCGCTCTTTCGGAGACGCGAGACGAGCGAGGGCGCACCGCCATCTGGATTTCCGGCGGCTTGGACTCGACGACGCTCGCTGCCCTGACGGTACGCGAGGCGAGGCGGGCTGGGTCGGCACCTCCCATCCTGGTGAGCACCGGGTTTCCGGGCATGGGTTGCGACGAGACGCGCTCCGCGGCGAGGGTCGCCTCGCACCTCGGCCAAGAGCTCGTGGTCGTAGACGCGCCTTCGCGCGAAGAGGACTTCATCCCCAGCGGCCCGGCGGATCTTCTGTACCAGCCCTTTCAACCGCTCTGGGCGAAGACGGCGCGTGCTCTCGCGGAGCGCGGCGTCACGCTGCACCGCATGGGCTTGGGCGCGGACGAGTCGCAGTGGCGTACCGGGTTCGAGTGCGAGTCCGCGCTGCGCGAGGGCCGCTGGGCGGACGCTGCGGTTCACGCGGGTCTTCACGACGCGCCGTGGTCGCCCCAGCCGTGGCGCCGCTTGGCCAAAGGCGTGGTCCGTCGTCTCTACACGAGCGACATCCGCGAGCGTCTGGGCAAACCGCGGTGGGGCGACGTCCGCTGGACGCCGGCGTGGGCGTCGGCCCATGCGAAATCCCTCATCGCGGACGCCCGTGCGGCACGGCGAGACGCCATGCGTGCGTACCACCAAGAGGACATCGCTCGAGAGAACCGGGTGACGTGGCTCGTCGGGGGCCCGGCCGGCCCGCGCCTGCATGAGCACCTGGA
>CALKVR010000391.1 GCA_938004815.1 uncultured Polyangiaceae bacterium
GCCGCGAGCAGGTTCGAGCCGCCCTCGGGATCGATCGATCCGAGGAAGCTGTCGACCTGCCCCGCGGCCTCGACGCCGGGCGCGCTCGCGGCCGGGATGCTGCGGGCGGTGCTGCTGCCCATCACCTGGCACGTGGTGTCGCACGCCAGGAGCTGGAACGTGTCGCGGCGATCCATCTCCTTGACGATGCCGGAGGCGAGCTGACGCGCGCGGGCGTATCGCTCACCGACCATCGAGCGCGAAGAGTCGACCACGATCACGTGGACGCGCTCCTTGCCCTCGGGGAACCGCGGGAGCTTGGGGCGCAGCGACAGCGCGACGAACGGTCGCGTGTCGTCCGAGACCGCCTTGGCCTCGGCCTCGCCCAGCTTGGCGCGCTCGGCCGCGGTCAGCGTGGCCGGCGTCTTGCCCGCCGAGAGCTTGTCGTTCGACGCGATCGTCGGCGCCACGTTCGTCACCGTGCCCGCCGGGCCCGAGACGGTGTTGGTCGCGTTAGGCGGGAGCTCGTAGGCCCACGCGGTGAGCTCGGTCCTGCGGTTGGGGAGCGCGTACTCGATCGTGAGATCGCCGGCGGGGACGAAGTTCTTCTCGTTCATGACGAACCGATCGCCGCCGTTCGTCGAGTCGGCCTTGGCGAGCGTGTAGCCGCGCTGCTCGACGCCGAAGTCCTTGTCGTTGCCGAGGACCTGCACGTCGAACGAAAAGTCGGCGATCTTGGTGCTGCCGCTGGCGTCGTGCGCGAGCGGGTACGAGAACCGCCGCACGCCGCCCGACTGCGGGACGGTCTGCGTGTACGAGAGCACCACGCGGCGCGAGGACCGCTTCTCGATGGGGAAGATGCGGAGCTCGAACCGGCCGCCGCGCTGCCACTCGAGCAGGGCGGGGTCGCGCCAGGGCCCGGGGACCCAGACGATCTCTTCACGCGGCTTGGGCGCCTTGGGCGCCGCGTTCTGGATCACGCCGCGCCAGATGGCGGCGCCGCGATCGCGATCGACGAACGCGCCCGGACGGAGCTCGCCATCGACCTCGAGCGACAGGTTCTCGATCTGCGCGTCGGGCGGCAGCGGGAAACGGAAGATCCCCTCGAGCTGCTCGTCGGTCTGGTTCTGAAAGACCTCTTCGACCTCGACGCGGGCGACGACGTCGACCATGCGCACCTTGACCGAGGCCTTCTCGAGCGTGACCGCCTTGGCGCGCTCCTGCGTCTCGCCAGGCTTCTTGGCGCGCAGCTCACCGAGGCCGCGGAGGGCGAGCGACTCGTCGGTCTTCGGGCCCTCGGTCGTCCACGCGATGCTGTCGCTCAGGTTCGTATTCGAGGCGACGATCGGATCACCCTGACCCTCGATGGTCGCTTCTTCACCCGAGCGGACCTTGACGGTCGTGCCCGAGGCGCTCGCGAGATCGACCCAGCCCCGCACGACCTCGACCGAGGTGCGGCGGTCGGTCACCGTCGCCGCGAGCTTGGTGTTCGGGATCGTGACCTCGCCGTGCGGGAGGATCATCTTGGCCGGGACGGCGCCCTGCACCTCTTTGACCTCGGCCACGACGAGCCCGCGCTCGACCTTGATCTGCCGCGTGTCGCCACCGGCGAGCACGACCTCGGAGTTGCGATCGATCGCGACCCACGAGTCGTCGGCGAGCTTGATGCGAGCCCGCGTCTTGGAGTCGGTCTTGATGGTCGACCCCGGCTCGATCGAGGCCCCCTGGGCGACGGTCTTGCAGCCGTCCTTGCAGATCTCGAGGCCCTCGGCGCCGTCGGCGGCCGCGCGCGTGACGTTCGCGACCGTCCCGCTCCACGCCCCCTCGGTGAATGCGGTGTCGGCCGTGTCTTGCTTCGCGTCCTTGTTCACCATGAAGGCGCCGAACGCGGCGGCGGCGGCCATGCCGCCGGCGAGGGCGGCGATGAAGCCCTTGCTGCGGAAGAGCGAGCGCACGTTGCTCGGCGGCCGGCCGGTGCCGCCCGCCTTGACGGCGGGGCGCACGTCGAGATCGGGCACGCGCGCGTCTGCGGCAGAGGCGTGCGTCGGGCCTGCGCCCTTGGCCGCGATCGAAGGCTGGGTCGCGTAGTTGGTACCCGGGCCGGTGTTGTTGCGGCCGGTCACGGCGTCGACGGCGTGCGCGGCGTCGGGCGCGGCCGACATCGGCGTCACGTGGCTCTGCGCCGACGCGCGCCGGTCCATGACCGCGGAGAGCGGCATCGTCTTCACGGTCGGGACGAAGGGGTCCTCGATGACCGCCGGAGCCTGCTCGACGCTCGACGCCGGCTCTGTCGCCCGGGGTGCTGCCTCGGGGGCGGGCTCGGCGTCGGCTTCGGCGCTCTCTGGGAACCGGTTCGGCTCGAACACGGTTCGGTTGTTGTCGGCGCCGGGATCGATCGCGGCCGCGCCGGCGAAGACCGGCTCGGCGGCCAGCACGGTGGGTGCGATCGGGTCGGCCGGCGACCCCGCCTCTGCCGAGGGAGAGGCCGGGAGCACGGCGCTCGTGCGCGGCGACGCCGTCGACGCGGGCCCGCCGAGCGCGCTGTTCGGCTGCGGGCCGTCGGGCCTCAGCTCGTAGACCTTCTCGAGGACGCGCTCGGCGTCGAGATCGGCGGGGCGGAAATCGGCGCCGGCCTGGGCCACCATCTCGACGACCTGCTCGGCCTCGTAGCGCAGATCGCGGCAACGATCGCAGTCCGCGATGTGATCCACGAGCCGGGCAGGCGCGTGGCCTTCGAGGACGTCGGCCATCGACTCCTCGACTTCGCGGCACAGTTCGGTTTGCTGGATACTCATGACTGTGTTCCTCCGACCATCACGTCACACGTCGGCCAAAGACTCTCGAAGCCGTACCAAGGCGCGGCTCACGCGCTTGCGCGCCGCCGCCTCGTCGACGCCACACGCCACCGCGACCTCGCGGAAGCTCATCCCGGCGTCGTAACGGAGCACCACCGCCTCGCGCTCGCTCGGCTTCAGCTGCGCGAGCGCGTTGCGGGCGCGGATCGCTCGCTCGCGCTCGATCGCGAGCTCGCCCGCGTCTGCCCCACGACCGGTGTCGTGGACCAGGCGCAGCCGCGCTTGGCGGCGGTTTTTCATTTCGTTGTGTCGCCCGCAGATCCGCCTCGCGATGCCGAACAGCCACGCGCGGATCGAGCCCTCGAAGCGAAAGCCCGGGAACCCGTCGTAGGCGGCGAGGAGCGTCTCCTGGACGAGCTCCTCGGCCTCGGCTTGCGAGCCGGTGAGGGCGGTGCAGAGCCGACCGAGGGGCCCGGAGTAGGCGCGTGTGCAACGAGCGAGCGCCTCCTTGAACCGCGACTCCGCGATCAGGTTCTCTATCTCGGCGGCCTCGTCGGCCAACTCCGTCCGAAGCGCCGCCTTCACCATCTTTCCCTCATCGCTTTTCATGTGCCTGTGGCCTGGGGGTTCGTGACTGGCTGTTTTCGACGTGAAGGGGCGGGGCTCGGGTCTACCGAACGAGGCTGGCCATCGGATCAGGGCCCATGTCTCTCGACGCCGGCCTACGACTTGCAGTGCGCTCAGACCGCCGACCGCTTAGAATCGGTCTTCGGTAGGGAGCCCTCAGCCATGACCAACGCATTTCCCTCACGGTTCGCACCTTCTCGAGTGCTCGCGCGTGCCCTCGACTCGTCCTCCCAACGGACCGGGTCGACAGAAGGCTACACGGGTAGCGTGAACAGTCGTCAACACCCGTTGGTGTCGGTGCTGATCGCGACGGCGTTGTCTCTTGGTTTCGTGGTCGGGGGGAGCGGTACGGCGCTGGCGCAAGACGCGCCCCCGAAGGCACCCCCGCCCAAGGCGGCTCCGGCCAAGGCGCCCGCCAAACCCGCCAAGCCGAAATCGCCGCCCAAGGCGGGCGATCTGGACCCGGTCGAGCAAGAGGCCCCCGAGGTTCGCGCCCAAAAGGGCATCGTCGTGCTCCAGCGCGCCGGTCAGCCGCTCGGGCTCGGCGTGGTGCTCGGCGGCGACGGCCGCATCCTGAGCGCGCTCTCTCCGCTCGGCGCCGGCAACGAGCTCGAGGCGAAGTTTGCTGACGATACCGTCCACAAGGTCAAGCTCGGTCACCACGATCGGATCTGGGACCTTGCCCTGCTCGTGCCGCAGTCGGGCAAATGGAAAGACGGGCTGAGCGCCTCGAGCGCCGATCCGTTGCGCGAGGACGCGACGATCCGCGCGTTCTCCGCCGCCCTGAAGGGCAAGCCGGTCGCGTCGCCGGTCGACCTCCGCTCGCGCCGCTCGCTCATCGGCGGCGACGACCAGACCCTCGCCAACGCCATCGAGCTCGGTAGCCGCGTCAACGCGCGCGACATCGGTTCGCCGCTCATCGACGAGAAGGGCCGCGTCGTCGGCATCCTGGGTCGCGCGTGTCTGCCGATCGAGGGCAAGCCGTGCTCGCCCGTGGCCTTCGGCGTACCGGTTCCGGTCCTCAAGTCGTTCTTGAAAGACGTCCCCGCCGACGCGGTGCCGCCGACGCCCTGGCTCGGCGTGCAGGGCGTCGCCGAGACGACGCCGGTGGTGAAGGGCGTTCGGCTGCTCTCGATCGCCAAGAACAGCCCGGCCGCTGCGGCCAAGCTCAAGCCTGGTGAAAAGGGCACGGGCGATCTCATCGTCGCCGTCGCAGGCACGCCCGTGACCACCCCCGAAGAGCTCGCCGGTGCCATCAAGAAGCGCGCGATCGGCGAGAAGGTCCCGCTGACGATCTTCAACAAGTCGGGCTACCGGACGGTCGACGTCGTCCTCCGCGCCCCGCCGGACGCGTCGGCTGCCGCCGCACCCAGGGCCGCGCTCGTCGACAAGCCCGGGCCCGCGGCGCCGCCGAAGAAGGCGAAGCCCAAGCCCGAGAAGGCGAAGCCCAAGGCCGCGAAGCCGAAGAAGACGAGCGGCGACGAGGACGAGCAGGGCGGCCCGCCCACCGAGAGCGATCCCTTCAGCGAAGCGCTCTGAGAAAAACAAGACCGAATCGCGAGGGGACGGCCGGTTGGGTCGTCCCCTCTCGCTTTTCTCCCAAGTCGTTGACACGGCTGCGCTTCCCCGCGACCATCGGTCCTCCGCTCTGGCCATGGCCGTCCCCGGCACGAACATCCACGCGCAGTTCCGCATCGAGGTCGCCGGCGAGACGAACGTCGGCCGCAAGCGGAACCACAACGAAGACAACTTCGCCATCATGGCGGAGTACGGCCTCTTCGTCGTGGCCGACGGCATGGGCGGTCACGCCTCGGGCGAGGTCGCGTCGCAGATGGCGCTCGACGCCCTGAAGGAGTTCTTCTCGGCCACGCAAGACGACCCCGAGCGCACGTGGCCCTACAAGATGGACCGCACGAAGGGCTACGAAGAGAACCGGCTCATCACCGGGATCAAGCTGGCCAACCTGCGCATCTACGAGACGGGGCAGCGCGAGCTGAAGAAGCGGAACATGGGCACGACCCTGGTCAGCATCTTCACCGCCAACGACGGCGTCTACGTGGCGCACGTCGGTGACAGCCGTGTCTACCGGTTCCGCGCCGGCAAGCTCGAGCAGCTCACCGAGGACCACTCGCTCTTGAACGACTACATCAAGATGAAGCGCCTGACCGAGGAAGAGATCGCGAACTTCCCACACAAGAATGTCATCGTCCGCGCCCTCGGGATGAAGGACACGGTCAAGGTCGACACCCGCTTCGAGCTGCCGCAGCTGAACGACACCTATCTGCTCTGCTCCGACGGCCTCTCGGGCCCCGTCTCGGACCCGGAGATCGGCGAGATCCTCGGGCAGTACCAAGATCTGAAGACGGCCAGCGCCAAGCTCATCGAGCGGGCGAACGAGAACGGCGGGCCCGACAACGTGACGTGCGTTCTCGTCCGCTGGATGCGCGGCGCCGCCTCCTGAAAACGGGCGCGTTTGCGTCGCCTTTTTTCGGAGCGCTGGGTAGCATCCGCGGGTGGCGGAAGACAAAGACCGACCCGCGGGTGAACCTCCGGTCGAGCCGCAGACGGACGACGCAAAGAAGCAGCGCACGCTTCACGGCCACCGGACGTTGTCCGACGCGCCCCCCGCCCCCGCCGCGACGCCGTCGCCCCGGCCCACGACCTCTACCTGCTCGTTCTCGCCGAAGCCGCCCCGCGTCGGCGGCTGGACCGCGCCCGGGGTGGGCGGCGCCAGCGCGCCCGGCGCGAAAGGTCCGATCGTCCGCTCCAAGACGCCGCCGCCGCTCCAGCGCGTCTCGCCCGTGCCGCCAGCTGCGTCGCCGCAGCGAACGGTGATGTACGGGACGAAGATCGACGAGCACACCGAGGTCGAGCAAGCCGCTCAGACCGCGGAGCCGATCGAGCCCGAAGAGGCCGAGCTGATCGAAGAGGACGAAGAGAGCGAGCGCCCGACCAACGCCGACGCTCGCGCGCTCGAGAAAGAGGAGAAGACAGAGCCCAACAAGGCTTCGTCGCAGGCCGCCGCCGCCCCGACGACGCCAGGCGCGACCGCACCGGGCGCCACCGCGCCGGGGGCGACCGCACCGGGGGCGACCGCGCCGGGCGCCACCGCGCCCGGCGCCACCTCCTCTGGCACGACGCGTGAGCACCGCAGCGTGCGCCCGCCGGTCGAGCCGGGCCGTTCGTCGCGCCCGCAGTCGGTGAGCCCCGGTGCCTACACGGTGACGGCGGGGCCGACCTTCGCCGGCGCGGCCGCGGGCAAGAGCGACGCGCCTCCGCCCCCGTCGTCGAAAGAGGCCGCGAGCCCGCTGGAAAAAGAGCTCATCGCGCGGGCCGATCGAGTCAAAGCCGACGACCCCGTGGGCGCCGCACGCGCTCGCGTCGAGGCCGGGCTCGTGTGCGAGTGGATGCTCGCCGATCGCGAGCAGGCGCGCGCGCACTACGCCGCCGCGCGGTCTCTCGTGCGCACGCTGCACCCCGCCTTGGCGCGCCTGCGGCGCATCGGCGCGGCGCAGGGCGCGATCTCGGGCTCGTCGGCGGCCGCCAACGAGGTGCTCTCCGTCCTCGACGACGAGCTCGCGATCGCCGAGACCGACGAGCTTCGCTCGGACCTGCACGCGGCCCGGGCGCGCGCCTACGAGTCTCTCGGCAGCCTCCCGAAGGCGCGGGCTGCGTACGCCGAGGCGCTTCGGTTCGGCGCCAAGCACCCCGCGGCCCTGCGTGGGCTCGAGGTCATCCTCCGGCGAGAGGTGCTCGATGACGCGAAGCCGCTGCATGGCGACCTCGCCGGCCACCTCATCAAGCTCTGCGAAGCGTTCGCGCCCGACGGCGCCGATGGCGACGCAGCGCTCTCGGCCTGGCTCTGCGTCGAGCGCGCCGAGCTCAGCGAGCGTCACCTGAAAGACCCGGCGGCGGCGCGCGAGTCGCTCAAGCGCGGCGTCGCGCTCGCGCCCGCTCCAGGGCCGGTTCGTTCGGCGCTCGTGCGCCACCTCGCCAAGCACGACCGAGACGCCGGCCTCGCCGAGGCGCTGCGTGTCGAGGCCGATCGCGAGACCGACCCCGATCGCGCGGCGCGCCTGCTCTACGCGAGCGCGCGCATCTCGCTCGATCGGCTGAACGCGCGCGGCGACGGCATGGCCAGCCTCGTCCGCGCCGACCAGCGCGCGGTCAAGGGCTCACCCTCGCCGAGCTCGTGACGCAGGCCGAGCTCGACGGCGACCACACCAAGCTGGTCGAGGTCCGCGTGAAGCGCCTCGGGCTCCTCGTGCGGCCCGAGGCGATCGGCTACGAGTACCTCCGCCTCGCCGAGTCGTATGGCCGAGTGGGCCGCGCCGATCTCGCCGCAGACGCCGCCGCGCGCGCGCTGTCTCAAGATCCGGCCAGCATCACCG
>CALKVR010000392.1 GCA_938004815.1 uncultured Polyangiaceae bacterium
GGCCAGGCGATCGAGCTGGGCGCGGCCAAGCTCGCCCGACGCGACGAAGGGCGGGCGAGCCACGGCGGTCGAGAGCCCGATGATCGCGACCGGCCCTCGCAAGTGCACGAAGGGATAGCCGTGATCGCCCGTAATCTCGGGCAAATCACTCTTCATGTAGGGCTCGAACCATTGCTGGAACCGCCGCGCCCGCACCGAGCCGCTCGTGTAGACGTCGTGGTTGCCGGGGACGAGGCTGACCCGCTCGGGAGCGAGGCCCAGCTCGACTTGGATGAGGTCACGGACGCGATCGAACTCGCGCTCGAGCGCGAGGTTCGAGACGTCGCCGGTGATGACGACGTGGTCGACATCGAGCTCGCGGAGCAGGCGCGCCGCCGCCCGCACCGGCTCGGGCTTGTGCTTGTGGTTGCGGCGGAGCCGCAGGTTCGCGTACCCGGTCAGCCGCTTGTTGAGCAGCCGGAACGGCACCGCACCATCGAGGTCGAGCAGATGGAGGTCGGACAGGTGAGCGATGCGCATGCGACCTCAGCGACCTCCCCCCTCGCTTCGCGAGGGGGGCCGGGGGGGTGAAATGGCAGCCACGACGCCGCCAGTCTGGAGTGACCCCTCAGCCTCGGCAAGACGTTACGGATCGTACGCGCAACGGAAGCCCCGCCAGGGCCGCCGCGCGCTCGGCACGTCCTTGTTGCGCTCGGCCCCGCGAAGAGAGTGTCGGCCGTGGATGTAGCTGCCGCCCCGAACGACCCTCTCGTCGCCGACCGAGGGCCCGCGCGGGTTGTTCTCGCTCGCGAGCGGGTACTCGGGTGCCCACCAGTCGGCGACCCACTCTTCGGCGTTGCCGATGAGGTCGACGATGCGGTCGGGCGTCTGCCCGTGCACGAACGTGCCGACGGGGGCGAGCTCGAGGAAGCCGTCCTTTTCTTCGAACACATCGAGCCCGAACCGCCCCCCGTTGACGAAGTAGGGGTCGAAGACGTTCCCCCACGGGTAGCGCCTGCTCCTCACCCCGCGCGCGGCGCGCTCCCACTCCGCCTCGGTCGGGAGGCGACCGCCCTGGAACTTGCAGAACGTCACCGCGTCGCTCCAACCGACCATGGTCACTGGAAACGACGGCTCGAGCAGGCGCCGCCCGCCCGCGGCGAGGGGCAGATCGAGGCACGGCCCGGCTTCGACGCAGCGGCGGTAGGCGGCGACCGTGACCTCGGTCCTGTCGATCCAGAAGTCGGAGAGCTCGACGGAGTGCGGCGCGAACTCGTCTGCGAACCACTCCTCTTCGCAGCCTTCACCCATCGGCTCGGCGCGACACTCCGCCAGGGCGCGGCCAATCTCTGCCTGGTCGGAGCCCATCGTGAAGACGCCGCGCCGGAGGAGCACGCGCCCCTCGACCTGTGGGCGCAGCGTGACGACGCCGTCGGTGGAGCGGGCCCGCGTCCGCGGCCGCCCCGCCTCGGCGTCGGCCGCGAAGACGGCCAGCGCCGTGAAGACGGCGAAGAGCGGCGACGGCGCCGTCGCTCGCATCACCCGAGGAGGATTTGGGTCGGGTGCTCCAGGATCGCGCGGAGCGCCTTCAGGTAGGTTGCGCCGACGGCGCCGTCGATCACCCGGTGATCGCACGACATCGTCATCGCCATGCGCCGGCCTGGGACGACCGCGTCACCGCGCACGACTGGCTCGCGCCGCACCTGGCCGACGGCGAGGATCGCGCCCTCGGGCGGGTTGATGACGGCCGAGAACTCGTCGATCCCGTACATGCCGAGGTTCGAGACGCTGAACGTGCCGTTCATCATCTCTTCGGGCTTGAGCTTCTTGTCGCGGGCGCGCTTTGCGAGATCGCGCACCTCGCGCGCGATCTCGAGCACGCTCTTTTCGTCGGCGTCGCGGACGACCGGGGTCACGAGGCCGTCTTCGACCGCGACCGCCACCGATACGTCGACGCGCCGGTGGTACAGGATCGCCTCGGGGGTGAACTGGGCGTTGGCCTCGGGGACCCTGCCGAGCGCGATGGCGACGGCTTTGACGACGAGATCGTTGAAGCTCACCTTGGGGGCGGCGTCCGCGAGGGCGGCGGCGAGGTCGGCGTTGATGCGTTCGCGCAGATCGTGGAGCGCGTCGGCGTCGACGTCGATCGTCAGATAGAAGTGCGGGACGGTCTGCTTCGACTCGGTGAGCCGGCGCGCGATCGTCTTGCGCATCATGCTGAGCGGCTTCGACTCGGGCAGCTCGGCAGGGGCGCTGGGCTTTTGGCTCTTTGCCTTGGCGCCGCCGTCGGGCAGCGCCTCGACGTCTTTGGCGACGATCCGCCCGTTCGGCCCCGAGCCCGCCACACCCTCGAGCGAGAGCCCGCGCTCGCGCGCCAGCTTGCGCACGTAGGGCGACGCCTTCACCCGCCCGCCTTCTTGCGGCTCCGGCTGCGCAGCCTGCTGCGGAGCGGGTGGCGCCTCGGGCTTGGCTTTCGCTCCGCCCTGACCCTCACCGTTGCCTTTGGCCTGCCCCTCTCCCTTTGCCTCGGCCTCTCCCTTCGCCTCTCCCTTGGCCTGCGCCTTGTCGTCCGC
>CALKVR010000393.1 GCA_938004815.1 uncultured Polyangiaceae bacterium
TCTGCTCGATGGTGACGACGCCGACCTCGAGGGGGCCGCCGCTCGGCGCGGCCGACGCGGATTGCTTGGGATCGCAGGCGGTGATGGATACGGCGAGGAAGGCGACGAGGCCGGCGAGGCGTATCCGCATGGGGCTCCCGAGGGGGTCGACTGAACCGTTCAGTTCAGTCGCTCAGGTTTGCCGCGCGGAGCGTTGACGGTCAAGACTGAACCGTTCAGTCTAGTCGCACGATGGCCGCCGCTTCTCCCACCTCCACCGCGTCGCCAAGCCCGCCGCGGGCCGGCGCCAAGCGTCGCGCGATCCTCGCCGGGGCGAGGGCGGTCTTCTCCGAGGTCGGCTACGAGCGGGCCTGCGTCGACGTGATCGCGGCGCGGGCGCGCGTCTCGAAGGCGACGGTTTACAGCCACTTCGCCGACAAGAGCGCCCTCTACCTGGCGACGTTCTCCGACGAGACCGACACGATGCGCGCCGGCTTCGTGGCCTGCATCGGCGAGGCCGCGCCCACCGTGGAGCGCGACCTCCAGCGCATCGGCGAAAAACTGATGGCTCTCACTCTCTCGCCCGCCATCGTGGCGCTCTATCGCCACACCTCTACCGAATGCGCCCGGTTCCCCGCGATGGGGCAGATGCTCTACGACCGCGGCGCGGGCGTCGTCTACCCCGCTCTCGCCGCTCACCTGCGGGCCTGGGAGAAGAGGGGGGCGCTCCGCCTCGAGGACGCTCACGCGGCCGCGATCCAGTTCTCGATGCTGTGCCAGGGCGATCTCTACTTTCGCGCGCAGCTCGGCATCCTCGGGTATCCAGCCGACCAGGCGATACGCGAGACGGTCAAGCGCGCCGTTCGGGTGTTCCTCCGTGCCTATGCACCTCCCGGGCCTGCGAAGCAGCGTGTAACCGCGTCGCCCAATCGGCCACGGCGCCGGTAGCGATCGTTGCCGTCGCGAAATGTCAGCTCTATGTCAGGTCGCAGATGTCGCGTACCCAGCGGCTCTTCGCCCTGACCGAGTACCTGCGTGGCCGGCGCACGGGCGTCACGGCCGAGGTGCTCGCCGAGCGCTTCGGCGTGACCATCCGCACGATCTACCGTGACCTCGACGCGCTCCGCGCGGCCGACTTGCCCCTGGGGGCCGAGCGCGGCCGCGGCGGCGGCTACGCGCTCGATCGCAGCTACAGCCTGCCACCGGTGAACTTCACGGCGCGCGAGGCGGCGCTGCTCGTCGCCATCGGCCGCCACGCGGTCGAGATGCGGCTCCTGCCGTTCTCCGAGACGCTCACCTCGGCGCTCGACAAGGTGCGCGCCGCGCTCACCACGTCGGCCCAGCGCGAGCTCCTGGCGCGGCTCGACGAGCTCAGCTTCGTCGGCGTCCCCGCGCTGCCCACGCACGCGGCCGTGCGCGCCGCCGTCGAGCGCGCGTGGTTCGAGAACCAGCCGCTCTCGATCACGTACGTCGACAGCGGGAACATCGAGACCACGCGCACGATCCGCATTCGCTGCGTGCTGATGCAGCGCCACGAGACCCGGCTGGACGCCGAGGACATGGCCGACGGCGAGCGGCGTCACTTCCGCCTCGATCGCATCACCCGAGCCCGGGTCGTGCGCGACGGGCTCGCCAAGAGCGACGTCAGCCGGCCATGAGCTTCTGGTTGGCCGGCCGCGCATCGCAGCGCGCGGCCCACGCCTTGATCTTGGGGAAAGGCGTGAGGTCCACACCGCAGAAGCCGATCCACTGGAAGAACGACGCCAGGTGGGCGTCGACGAGCGAAAAGTCGTCGCCCAAGACGTAGGGCTTCGCGCCGAGCTCGGCCTCGAAGATCCCGACGACCTTGTCGATGTCCTTGCGCGCCTCGTCGCCGGCCTTCGCGTTGCGGAGCTCGGCCGGCACGCGGTCCGAGACGTTGCGCTGCCAACGGCCGACGGCGTCGCCGAGCGTGACGTTCGCCCACACGAGCCACTTGAGGGCCTCACCGCGCTTCGGGCCGGGCTTGGGGTAAAGCCCGCGCTCGACCCCGAACGTCTCACCCAGATAGATCTGGATCGCGGCCGACTCGAAGATCTTCACGCCGTCGTGAACCAGCACCGGCACCTTGAGGTTCGGGTTCACCGGGCCGAGCTTCTTCTTCTTGTCGGCGTCGTCTTGAACGTCGACTTGTACGCCCTCGTAGGGGATTCCGAGCTCCTCGAGGCTCCAGTGAACGGTCGAAGCGGTGGACATGGGGGCGAAGTAGAACGTCAGGCTCATGGGGAGTCTCCTTTGGGCGCGACCCAGCGCGCAGGAGAGACAATGCACCCTCGCGATGACAGCTGTATGTCAGTTTTGATCAGGTGGGGTCGTGAACCGCCGCCCAGGCTTCTGCGGGGCTGAGCGCGAGCAAAAGCGGGACGACGAGGCGCTCTTCGCGATCCAGATGGGTGACGAGGACATGCTCGAACGTCTCGAGCGCGGCGCGCGCAGGGCCGAGGTCGGCGCCGCCTGCGAGGCTCGCCTCGACGGCGGCGATCGCGCGCGTCAGCTCGCCGTGGTCCCCGACGAGCCGCGCGGGCGCCGCACCCGCGCGCGCGACGAAAGGAAACAGCAGCGCCTCCTCGGCCTGGTGATGATGATGCAGCGTGCGCGCGAGAGGTTCGAAGCTCCGCGCGAGCCAGCCCCCATCCGCGCGGGCCGGCTCCGCCGCGAGGAAACGCAGGCGCTCGCAGGCGACGCGGAACTGATCGTGAATCCCGAGGAGCATCGCCGCTGGGCCTCCGGCGTTCGGATGGCGCGTCCACGCCTGCCGATCGGCCGTGCGTACGACGTGAGCGACGGCGCTGGCGATGTCTCGATGGATCGCCATCGCGTCGAGCCCATCCTCCAGCGGCAACCAGCTCGCCCCCAGGTGATAGGCGGCGTCGTCGACGGCGGAGAGCGCTTCGGCTCGAGGGAGCGACGCACCGAAGTAGTGGGTGGTCACATCGTAGTCGACACCTGCCCAGCGAAACGGGTGGCGGAGCACGTGCTCGGAGCCGCTCTCCACCGTCACGCGAAGACCCGTCTCTTCGAACGTCTCGCGCTCGGCGGTCACGGCAGGGCTCTCTCCCGGTTCGACGCCGCCGCCGGGAGGATAAAGCGCCTCGACACCCGTCACCGGATCACGCAGCCGCACGACCAACAGCTTGCCGTCGGCTCGGCAGACGGCGGAGGCTCGCAGGCGCAGGGTCGACACCTAGGCTCGCCTACCACCGCCCGGCCGGACCGCAAGCGGTCACGCCGACTTGTGCTTGTGCCTACCCTTCTTCTTCTTGCCGCTGCGCTTCGCCGAGGCCTTGCCCTGGAGCCGGTTCGCGGCGAGGTCGCCCACCAGGTCGGCGATGATCAAACCCGCCGCGACGGCCACGGCTTGCGACGCTCGTCGGACTGCCTTCTTGGATCGGCGCTTCATCGTTGCGCTCCGTTCATCATCTCGAAATGAACGGCACTGCGCGTGCCACATCGAGGCGGGCAACAGGGGGCTCGCTGCGGGCGCCACGAGCACGGCCGAGCGCCGGGTCACAGCACAGCCAGCCAAAGCCGCAGCCTGACCACCTGGGCGTCGCCCACGCGGTGCGTGAGGTAGCGCTCGTAGCGCGCGACCCCCGGCGAACGCTCGACGAGGCCAACCTCACCCGGACGTTGCGCGACCGTGAAAAAGGCGGCGCCGCCTCGCGTGAAGACGACCTCGGCCTCACCCGTCTCGCGCGTCGAGACATCGAGCGTCACGTCGAGCGGGGGCGACGTATCGGATGAGACCGTCGGCACCCATGCGGCATCGTCGGCCTCGAGCGCGTAGTCGCCGCGGACCATCCGAACCCAGCGATGCTGGCGCAACCCCAACCGACGGCCCGTGCAGAGAGCCCCGAGCGCGACGAGCTCGGTCACCACGGGCTCGGGAACACGGGCATCGCTGAACGCGTAGCGCCCGCGGTGCGCGAGGTCGAACGGCTCGAAGCGCGCGGCTTCGGCCGCTGCTCGCGCGACGTCGATGGCCCCCTCGCTGACGACGCTGGCGCCGTGGGCGGAGCGAAACGTGACGGCGCCGAACGCGGTCACCAGCTCGGCGGTGGCGCGGTTCATCGCGCGAACCAGCCCGCCAGCGAGAGCCGGCCGCCCGCCGTCACCTCGCGCACCCGGTGGAGGCTCCGGGGGCTCACCTCGAACAAGACACAGCGGTTCTCGGCAGGGTGGATGGTCTCCGCGACCTCGGTCCGGACGATCTCGCCGCCTGCGAGATCGCAGCGGTAGAGGTCGAGCTCGCCGCCCGCGAGCCCGTCGAGGTGGCCCACGTAGAACGCGTAGGCGACGGCCCTTCGCCCGTCGAGATCGCGGTCGGCGTGGGGCAAGAGGTAGTGGCCGAGGAGGTACGCGTAGGCGCGCATCTCGACGCCTCGAACGATATGCTGCGTGACCGCGCTTACGGCGTCGAGCACGACCACCGACGAGAGCGCGTCGTACACCTCGCGGAACGCTGCATGCGCGGGCTGCGCGGCCGAAGCCATGACGTCGAAGATCTCGTCCTGGATGTTGTCGGCGGGCTCGTCGTCGAAGGCAGCCACGAGCTGCGACAGGGCGGCCGGCTCGACGAAGCCGTCGATGGCGACGTGAGGAAAGGGCGACGCGGCCGCCCAGCTCTCACGGAGGCGTTCGACGTTCCAGCGGCGAGGGTCCAGGAGCACGACGCACGTTTTTACGCGAAGCCCGGCCCAAGCTCCATCAGCGACGCACGGACCCGCTCGCCCCCGAAGACGCGAGGTGGACCGCGTCGAACCCGTACTTCTCTCGCAGCTGGTCGACCGCGACCGAGCGCCGGGTGCTGCGATCGAAGAGGCCGAGCTGAAGGCTCTCGATCTCGAACCGTGAGAGGGCCACGCCGAGCAGCCGGATGCCCAGACTGCGCTGGCGAGCGGCGCGGTAGAGGTCGAACACCACCTCTTGAACCGCCACCTCGTCGTGGGTGGCAGAGACGCTGCGCGACCGCGAGATCGTCTCGAAGTCGGCGTAGCGGAGCTTGAGGGCGATCGTGCGCGCCTTCATCCCGCGCTTTCGAGCCCGCCACGCCACGCGCTCGCAGAGCGCCGCGAGGATCTTGTCGCTGTCGGCGCGCGACCGCTCGACGAACGTGCGCTCGTTCGAGATGCTGCCGACCCGCTCGCCCGCCAGATCGTGCTCGCGGAAAGCGGGCCGCTCCCGGCCGAGCTCTGCGGCCCCCACCCCGCTCGCAGCGGCGCGAATGGCCGCGGTGGAGCGACCGAAGATGGGGCGCAACCGCTCGTCGCTCGTGGCGACGAGCTCACCCAGCGTGTCGATGCCTTGCTCGATGAGCTTTTGCTCGGCGACCGGCCCGATCCCGGGCAGCTTGCGGACGGGGAGAGGCGCGAGCGTCGCCGCCTCGGTGCCGGCGCGCACGAGGACGACGCCGCGCGGCTTGGCCAGGCCGCTCGCGACCTTGGCCATCGACTTACTCGTCGCGATGCCGGCACTGGACGGCAGCCCGAGCTCGCTGCCAATCGCAGAAGTGATCTCGCACACCACGCGGCGGATGGTCGCGTCGGCGTCGGCGTCGCCCTCTCGGTGGTAGAGGCGCTCGCATCCGTGGAAATCGATGTAGTGCTCGTCGATGCTCGCCGCGCGTACCACGGGGCTGTAGCGCTCGACGATCGCGCGCGCGTTCGCCGAGTACTCGCCGTACGCGTCGTGACGCCCGGGTACGAAGACGGCGCGGGGGGCCAGGCGGCTCGCCTCTCTGATCGACATCCCCGACCGTACGCCGAACACCCGAGCCTCGTAGCTCGCCGACGTGACCACGCCCCCGCCCCCCTTGTGCCCGCCCACGACGACGGCGCGGCCCTCGAGGCTCGGATCGAAGATGCGCTCGACCGACACGAAGAACGTGTCGAGATCGAGACAGCAGATGCGCGGCGCGGCCGACATTCGCCGCTGGAGCCTACACCTGTCTATCCGTTCAGTCTACGCGCGAGCCGCTCTTTCCCGCGTTTTCCCACCGGAACCGGTCGACGAGGACGGCCCGGGAGCCCGGCGCGAGCGGGTCGACCTTGCCGATCGCGAACCCGTCAACGACAGAACCGTCATGTTTGATGCGCAACCGCACGAAGTGCTTGTAGCCGGGGCGCGCCAGCGGGCCGAAGCCCTCGTCGGCAGCGACGCCCAACACCGTGAGCGCCATGAAGAAGAGACCGACCACGAACGTGCCTGCGAACACCGACAGCACGACCGCAGCGGGGTCGACCCAGAACCCGTCGAAGCCCTGCCGCCACAGGAACGAAGCCCCCCTGCCGAACGCCCAGGGGATCGCCCCCAGCGCCGCCCCCCCGAGGAGCGCGAGGAGCCCCACTGCGAGCCTGCGCTTGCGGGTGATGCCGCCGACCAACGCGAGCACCGCGCCCAGGACCGCGCCCGTGATCGCGGCGCCCGTCACGCTGGGGTGGCCGTGGCGCGCGACCAGATGCGCGGGCAAGTACGCCGCGAGCAGCGCGGCGTGGATCATCAACCCCGCGCGGCCCCGTGCGACCTGCCAGGGCGCGAGCAGCGCCAACCGTAGCGACGCGCGCGGCCCCGGGAATTCGGCGTCGGGGGCGCGGAACCCGGCCCGCGCGATCCGTGCCGGGTGCAAGAACGCGCCGCCGCCGCCCGCCGTCACTTGCATCCCGGCGCCGAAGCCCATGCGACAGTAGTGGTGGATGTCACCTGTCAGGGCGAGCACGCCGTCTCTCTCGAGGTCGATGTCGAGAGCGTTCAAGATCCGCATCCCGGACGGGTGCGGCTCGAGGAACGCGTGCGGCGGATCCGCCAGGCAGAGCACGAGGCCGCGGTCGGGGGACCGCTCGCGTTCACGCCCGAAGTACGCCGTTTGCCGGTCGTCGACGTCGTAAAGCTGCCGGTCCGGGCCCCAGATATCGAGCCCGGGCGCGAGGCGCACCGCCCAATACGACGCGCTCTGCACGGCCCGGTAGCCGACGAGCGGTAGCGCCGTCCGCTTGATGACGCGGCGGCCGACGCGTAGCGCCTCGGCCCACTCGAAGAAATGTTTGACCGGCGCGTGCCGGACGATCGCTTCGGGCGCGTCGGAGGCGTCGTCGGCCGGCGCACCAAACAGCATCGACGATCGGTCGACCGTGCCCAGCGGGGCGCGGAACATCCGGCCAAAGCCGTCGAGGCCCGCGTACCAATCGTGGTTGCCGGGCACGCCGAGGAGCACGCGGGGCTGGGGCTGCCCGTCGAGCGACCGGAGGACGCGGTTGAACGGCACGATCACGCGGTTGTGTATCTCGAGCTCGTTCGCGACCGGGTAAGCGGTGTCGCCACCGAACAGGAGGATGTCTCCGCGCGGCAGCGTCTCGACCTGGCCATCGCCCGCGTCGACCTCGTACGTCGCGAAGATGAGCTCGGCGACGGCGCGGCTCACCGAGACGTCGTCGCCGGTGTCGGCGACGAAATCGATCACCAGGTCGCGACCGAGGGCCTCGGTGAGGGTGTCGGCCACCGGGAGCCCGCCGAGCTCGAGCGCGATTCGCTTGGTGAGCTCGTCGGGGTCGTCGGCCCGCATCCAGTCGCGGCTGTCGATGTCCTCGGTAGCGATCGCGCTGGCCGCGAGCTTCCACAGGTGCCCCCAGAACGACTTGAAGCCGAACCATGCGATCGCCCGCGGGTACTCGGTGCCGCGGTGGAACCGGAGCGGAGCGTCGTCGGGAGGCGGCGGGTCGAGGCGGATGGGCGCCGCCGCGGGGGCGCGCTTCGAGCTCGGGCCATCCGTCACCCGTCAGGTCTACTCTGCGTCGAGGCGCGAGAGAAACCCGATCTGGATCGGACGGTCCACGAAGTCGGTGTAGTCGCGCGGAACGTCGAGCCCCCACTTGTTGTGCGGCCGCTCGTTGGTGCAAGCCATGTGCAAGCACCAACGCGCCCCGCTCGCGCAAACACCAGACGCCGCCTCGAGCATGTGGAGACCACCCTTGCCGGCGGCGGTGTACTTGGCGGCGTTGGCGTCGGCGGTGCCGGCGTTCATCGATCGCACGCCCGCGGTGTCGCGCGCGGCGACGGCCCAAGCCGACTCGAGGTTCGCGAGCGCCTTCGGCGGTGGCCCGCCCGCGCCGTCGAGGTTGAAGTACGCGATCTTGCCGGCAGCCGCGCCGTTCACGTCGCGCCCATCGACGAGCTGGCTCAAGAGCTCGTGCGCGACGAAAGCGCCCGAGGAGTGCGCGATGACGACGATACGCGATGCCTTCTCTCCCTCGTCACCGATGATGCGCTTGGCGATCTTGGAGTTGCCGATCTCGTAATCGCGGTAGTCGGCGTGGAGCGGGCCCTTCACGGCGTAGAGCACGCCGACGCCGCGGGCCTCCAGATCGGCGGCGAACGCTTCATCGAGCCACGCCTCCGAGGCCGCGAGCGACGCGCCATAGCCGCCATAAAAGATGGCGACGTCGGTGTTCTCGTTGGCGCGCCGAAAGCCGACACCGAAGCCCGGGCCCTCGGACCAGACGTCGGAGACGGCCTCGTTCAATGCGTCGTCCGACGCCTCCGCCTCGTCGGGTGCGGTCCCATCGACGTCGCCGGGCGCGCACCCGACGCAGGAGACAGTCGCCAGCACCACCCCGAGAGCTCGTCCAATCGACCGCATGCGCGCGACCGTACGACGCGAAATCGCGCGGTTTCAAGGGGCCAAAATGGCCGGTGCACGCCGGCTCCACCCGTTATCGTGCGCGCAGTGACGGTTTGGCCTGATCGGTTGCACTTCGCGTGACGCGCGTTGCACACGCTGGTCGTGCGTCGGCGCTCGCGCGTTACGGGATATCCCAGACGCCGAGCTCTTTGCCGTCGGCGACGAGCAGCGACTTGCCGTCGGGAGAGAACGCGCATTTGTCGTCGACGGCGCCCAGCTCGAAGAGCGCGCGGACCTTGCCGGTGTCGACGTCCCACACGCGCGTGAGCTCCTGGCCGACGGTGGCGAGCCTGGCGCCATCGGGCGAGAGGAGGACACGTTCGACTTGGTGCCCCTCGAAGAGGCGCAGCACCTTGCCGCTCGAGGCGTCGGCGACGAGCGCCGTCCCGAGCGCAGCGACGGCGAGGCGCTTTCCGTCGCGGGAGAACGCGAGCGCGCGCGCCGCGTGCACCTCGATCTTCGCGACAGTGTCGAGCGTGTTGCCGTCGAGGAGCACGACGCTCGGCTGCGTGGCCACCGCGATCCGCGTGCCGCGATCGTCGGCGGCGAAGACGCGGGTGAGGTCGAGCTTGGTCTTGGCCGTCGCCGTCCGCTGACCCAGGAGCCGCACCGACCGATAGTCGGCGCAGAGGTACGTGTCGTCCGAGAGCGGCAGCACCTGGTTGCAGTCTTTAGCCGCGTCCGTCGTCTTGCCGAGCCCGAAGATCCGCTGCGGCTCCGAGTAGCTCTCTTTGCCGACGAAGGCGCGGGCGCCCGCGTGCTCGATCCGGCCCATGAAATACGCGCCGTCGCTCGTCTTGTCGGTCGACAGATCGTGCAACGCGAGCCGCCCGTCGATGGAGACGGCGGCGAGCGCGCCCGTCGTCGAGAGGGCGACGGCGTATCCGGGCAGACCGCGCGACCGCGACGGCTCGATGCGCGGCTCGACCCCGACCTCTCGTGGCCCCACCGCACGGCCGACACCGGAGAGGTCCGCTAGCGGAGACGCTTTGGCACGCTCGACCCCTGGCGCGATCGCCCCGCGAGCGGGCCGCGAGGGCGGGGCCGCGATCACCTGGATGACCCCCTCGTGGTAACCCACGAACGCCGCCTTGCCGGTCGTCGCGAACCGCAGCGACGACGCGCCGAGCGTTCGTTCGCTGCCCGGCACCCGCAACAGCTTGGCCTCACGGATCTTCTCGCCGCTGGCGGCGTCGAGGAGCTCGACCTCGGACGCCACGCTCGCCAGCACCCGGCCATCCGGTGAGAACGCCAGCGGCTCGCCCAGCGAATAGCTCGCCGACTCGCGTCGCCGAGACGTCGCGGGCGCACCGAACGCGCCGATCACGTTGGTGTACTCACCCGACGCCGCGTAGACGGCGTACTTTTCGTCGACGACGGCGAGCGCGAACGCGTCCGAGCCGTACTGCGCATCGCTGCGAAGAACGGCGCCGTCACGCCGGCGCACCACCGAGAGGGGGCTGGGACCGCCGATGAAGAAGTCGGGACCGAAGCGAACCTGGGAGAACGAGTCGGTGAACGCGGCGACGATCGTCGCCTTCTCGACGTCGTAGAGCACCGCGCGCTCGCCGCCCGAGGCGACGAGCTGCTTGCCGTCGGGCGAGAACGTCACCGAGGGCGAGTCGTGCTCTCGCTCCTGGCCGAGAGAAAGCCGGACGCGGTGGGTCTCGAGGCTCGGGTCGAACACGAGCACGTCGCCCTCACGCGTAGCGACCGCGACCTCGCCCTTGGCGCCGATGTCGACGGCGGCGACGGAGGCGAGGCCCATCCGCCTGGCGAGGGGCCGCTTCGTCGCCACGTCCCATACGATGACGGCACCGTCACGACCGCCGCTGACGAGCTTGCCGTCACGCTCGGCCAGGGCGTCGACCGACGCGACGTGGCCGGCTCGGTCGTTGCGAGGCCGAAGCGTCGCCAGGTCGTAGACCGTACGGTGCGCGCCCCCGACCGCCGCGGTCGCCCCGTCACGAGAGACGAAGATAGGCGCGCCCTCGGGCTTTTGTAGCCGGGCGACCTCCTTCTTCGTGGCCACGTCGACCAGGCAGGCGAACGCTCCGTCCAGGTTGACCATGACCCGCGCCGACCTCGGGACGCGGACGATCGAGTGCACCCGGCCGGGCACCTCGACGAGCGGCTCGACGGGGCGGGGCCGCGGCGCGGCGTCGACCTCGGCGGTCGCGAGGCGCCCGTCGTCGTCGCCGGTGACGAGCGTGTCGTTGTCCGCCCACGCCACCGCGCTCGCGCGATCTTTGGGCGCGATGTAGACGGTGCGCCGCGTGGCCAGGCTCCACACGCGGATCGCGCTCGAATCGGTGCTCAGGAGCCGCTTGCCATCCGGCGAAAACTCGAGCGTGTAGGGCCGATGGCCCGCGGCGACGAGCTCGAGCTTCTTGGCGCGCGTCTTGATGTCGTAGACGCCGATCGCGCCGGCGTCGTCGCTGATGGCGACGAGCGCGCCGGCCTCGGGCACCGCCGATTCGCGCGCCTGACCACCGACCTGGTTGGAGCCGCCCGTCTTGGCATCGAGGACGAGCAGCGCATCGTAGCCACGGACGACGATGGTTCGACCGTCGGCCAACATCAGGGCGGCGTCGACCGACTCGGTCGGCCAGCTGCGAAGCTGTTTGCCCGACGCGAGCTGGATCAACGAGAGCTGGTCGTAGCCCTTGCGCACCACCGCGGTGCCGTCCGCTCCGATGGCGACCATCTCGGTGTCGGGCGACGCCGGCTCCCCGAGCTCCGAGCCGCTGGATGCACCCAGGCCCGTGGCGAAGACATAGGGAACACCGTCGTCGAGGTACGCGAGCGATTCGCCCACCGGCAGGGCGACGGGCGATCCGTCGGCGCCGACCGCTACCGCCGGAGCTTGGCCCGCTGCCGCTGGCTTGGGCTTCGGCGGCACGATCGCGTTCGAGCCGCAGGCGGCGAGGGCGACGCCGGCGAGAGCGGCGGCGGTGAGGCCGAGCCCGAGGCGCCTCAGCGGATGAAGGAGATGTCCCATGCGAGCACCGTGCGGCCGTCGTCGGCGTAGAGCGTCTTTCGGTCGGGTGAGAAGGTGAGCTCCGAGGCGGCTCCCGCCGCCTTGGTCGGCAGCTTGGCGGTGACGCGACCGGTCGCCGCCTCGACGAAGTAAATCGCCTCGTGGTCGGCGAACGCGACCAGCTTGCCATCCGCGGACACGGCCATCGCGTCGCTCGACGAGAACGGGAGCATGTCGGATCGCCAGCGCTGCTTACCGCTCGGAACCTCGATGGCGACGTAGATCGGGCTCGACCCTTCTCGACGGCCCGCCACGAAGACGACCGGCTCCGTCGGCGAGAACGCGATTGCCCGGACGGGGGTGCCGGCGCGCCCGCCGCCCCGCTCGACGCCGTCGGGCCCAAAGAACCGTACCGCGCCGTTGGTGCCACCAGCGACCACGAACTTGCCTCGCGGATCGACGACGACGGCGTCCACGTAGCCACCGCCCCAGGCGACGCTCTTGGTCATGCGGTCGTTCTTCACCCCGGCGGCCTCGGCCACGTCCGTGAAGGTGCCGTCGCCGTTGTTGCGGAAGAGCTGGCTGGGGTAGGGCCGGTTGTCGTTGCCCTGCTCGTTGCCGATGTAGAGGTCCAGGTCCCCGTCCAGGTCGTAGTCGGCCCAGGCCGAGGCCTGAGAGGGGTAGTCGGCCTGGGCCAGGCCGGCGGCCGCCGTCACGTCCGTAAAGCCGCCCCGGCCGTCGCCCTTCAGCAGGGAGGGCCGCATGCGACCGCTGTCCATCTGCCAGCCGCCGCGGGTGACGATCGCCTGATAGCGCTGCACAGCCTCTTCCAGCGCATCTACCATTTCGGCGCTGCGCAGCGGGAGCCTTGAAGTGGCCCCGCTCCAGTCTTACT
>CALKVR010000394.1 GCA_938004815.1 uncultured Polyangiaceae bacterium
CCCTGGGCCCGCGCCCGCGCCACTGCGCCCCGGCGCCCCCGCCCCTGCGCCCGCGCACCCGCGCCCGCGTTCAAGCGCCCGCGGCGGCGCTGGCGGCGCGCTTGCGCGCGCGGCGCGCCTTGAACCACCGCACGAAGCGACGGCCGAGGCCGAAAAGGACGCCGCCGAAGGCGGCGAGGAAGCCGGCGGCGCCGATGCCGCCGAGGACGCCGGCGTGGATGGGGAAGCCGGGCCGAGCCGCGCAGCCGGGGAGCTGGGCATGGTTGAACCTGCAACCGATCGCGTCGTCGATGTCCTTTATCGCTTTGTCGCGAACCGGGCTCTCGGGGAGCGACTTGAGGGTGCCGGCCGAGAGGCGCCACACGCCGAAGGCGCGCTTGTCGTGATCGGTGTCGAGCGGCACGTCGAGGACGAGCTGCCGGAGCGCGTTGGCCTGCTCGTCACCGTCCTCGATCGCCCAGGCCTTGACCATGTCGTGATTGAGGTGACCAGGCAGGCGCGCGGCGCAGCCGGCCGAGCGGACCTGAGCGTCGGACAGGTAATAGGTGTGGCCGTCGATGGTGTACGGCTCGCTGGGCGCGACGATCGGCGGGCGGCGCAGACGGTTGCCGAGGGCGGTGAAGCAGATGTCGACGCGCGGCGGCGGGCGGTCCCACTTCTCCCGGTAGGGCCAGTAGATCGCGAAGCCCGCGCCGCCGAAGACGAGGAACACGCCCAGCGCGTAGAGCATCCACCGGTGGAAGATGCGCGGGGGCGGCGCCTGGTCTTTGCGCGGCTCGGGCCGCTCGGGCTTGGCTTTGGCCTCGGCCATGGGAAGCGGCGCAGCTAACCGCGGCCGGGCACTTGGCGTCAAGGTGGCGGAGGATTGGAGAGGCGCGAAGCGACTCGCTCCCACGTCCGGGCCGGCTCGTCGTGGCCGGCTGCGCGCGAGAGCTGGGCGAGGAACCGGCAGCACGCGTTCTCGCCGCTCTTGTCGCCGTGCGCCCGGGTCACCGCGAGGGCCCCGAGCGCCGCGAAGAGCGCCTCTTCGTTGCGGGCGGCGGCGGCGAGGCCGACCGCGTAGGCGAGGAGGGCGCGCGCCTTGCGGTCGTCGCGGACCTCTTGCTCGACGGCGCGTCGCAAGATGCGAATGCCCTCGTCTTTGGCGCCGCGCGTGAGGGCGAGGACGCCGGCCAGCCGCGCGGTGAGGTCGGGGTGCTCGCCCGTGAGCTTGAGCTGCCGCAGCGCGAAGTCGAGCGACTGGGTGTCGCCGCGCACGAGGGCGTCGCGCGCGATGTCGATCATGTGCATCGACCCGGTGTTGTGACGCGGCAGCTCCTCGGTCTCACCGGTGTTCGAGAACGTGTCCTCGTAGAGCGTCATCGACTCGCGCACGAACGGGTGCGCGACGTCGAGCTTGAACAGCACGCGTGCTCGGCCCGCGGCCGTGACCTGGTGCGGCGTCTTCTGGATCGCGAGCGAGCCGTCTTTGGCCCCCTCGAGATCGCCGTCGATGAGGGCCTCGCCCGGCCTGGCGAGGCGCGCCATCGACGATGCGGCCTCGAGCGCCTCACCCCAAGAGAGCGAGACGAAGCGGCCCGCCTCGAAGAGCGGCGCGAGCTCACCGATCGCCACCCCCGCGCGCAGGACCTTGGCCGCGTCGGCGCCGCGCACGGCGCGCGCCGCGAAGTGCAGCGCCTCGTCGTGATCGCTGGCCGAAAACGCGACCGCGAGCTCACCCGATCCGAACGCGCAGAGCAGCGCGCCGAGCGCTTCGGCCTGCTGGGCGAAGCGCAGCGCGGCCTTGAGGCCGGCGGCCGAAGCCGCCGGATCGGCCGCGCCGCCCTCTGCCCCCCACCTGAAGCAAACGACGATCGCCGCGCTCAAGCGTCAGCTTCCGATCCGGATCTTTTTCTTGAGCTTCGCGATCTCGTCGTCGATGTCGGGCGACGCGGCGGGCTCGCCGCTGCCGCCCAGGCTGCCCTTGCCTTCGAGCTGACGAAACTTCGACTCGAGCTCCATCTCGTTCATGCCGCCGCCGAGCGCGTCCTCGACCTCACGGTGGGCCGCGACCTCTTGGGCGTGGTGCTCGATCTTATCTTCCATCCGGCGGAACTCGTCGAACGCCGAGCCGCCCGGCTTGGCGCCGAGGCCCTCGGCGCCGCCGCCCGAGCGCGCCTGCTTGAGCTGCGTCGCGATCGTGTTCTTGCGGACCTCGTACTCCTTTTGCTTGCCCTCCATCCGCTCGAGCTCGGCCTTCATGTTGAGGACGGCCGCGCGCTGCTCGGCGCGCAGGGCCTCGGCCCGATCGCGCTCGGAGACGACGCGCTTTTTCTGGAGGAGGGCTTCGCGCGCGAGCTTCTCGTCCTCGGCGCGCAGGGCGAGCTCGGCGCGGCGGTCCCACTTTTCGACCTCGACGTCGGCCTCCTCGACCTTCTTGCGCAGCACTTTTTCTGCCGCGATGCCGTCGACGAGCTCTTTGCGGGCGTTCTTGATCTGGTCCTTCATCTCGTCGACGAGGAGATCGACGGACTTGCCCGGATCTTCTGCCTTGTCGAGCAGCGCGTTGACGTTGCTGGAGATGACCTTCCCCATGCGGTCGAAGATGCCCATCCCCGCAGCATGCGTTATGGCTTCGGGTCTGTAAAGGCG
>CALKVR010000395.1 GCA_938004815.1 uncultured Polyangiaceae bacterium
TCTGGGCCCAGCTCGACGGAGGCGATCACGCCGGGCGCGGCGCTCCTCGACTACCGCGGGCGCCGATGCCCGGAGCCCATCGTCGAGCTCGCCAAGGCCGCCCGCCAAGCGCGCGGCGCGCTCGAGGTGCTCGCCGATGATCCGGCGTTCCCTCTCGATCTCAAGAGCTGGTGCCGGAGCTCGGGCGCGACCTCGGAGCCCCTATCCTCCCCTGCCGGCCTCTTCCGCGTCCTCGTGTACCCGAAGGGTGTCTCACGCACCGGTCTCCAGGCGACGCTCGTCCCGGGCGCGCCCCTCTCCGATCCGCCGTCGGCGCATCGGGCCGCTCCGCCCTCGCCGGCCCCGTCGCAGCCCGCCACGCCTCCGCCCGCGCCCTCGCAGCCAGCGCCGGCGCAGCTCGCGTCTGCGCACCCGCAAGACGTGGCGCCGCCGTCCGTCCCGACGCAGCCGACCGCGCAGACCGCTCCGCCAAAGCTCGACGAGCACGTCTTCGCGCCCGGCACGCCGACCGCGAAGCTCGATCTGCGCTCGCTCGACGCCGGCACCCTCGACGAAGAGCTCGCCCAGATCGGCAGGCTCCGGCAGGGGACCGGGGTCACGCTCCTCGTTCCCGAGGGCAGCGACCAGCGCGCGCTCAGGTGGTGCACGACCAACGGTCACGAGCTCCGCTCCTACACCGGCGGCGGGCGGCTCGACCTCGTGCTCGGCAAGCGGTCCGTGAGCCAACCCGATATCGCGACCAGCACCGCGATCGTCCCCGTTCGCCCCGAGGGTGAGTACGACTGCGCGCTCTTGGTGATGCACAACGATCTCGAGTGCCTCCTCGGCGCGATGCTCGTCGCCAACAGCGCCGCCGCTCAGGGCATGCGAACGATGGTGTTCTTCACCTTCTGGGGGCTCAACCTGCTCCGCGGCGATCGGCCGAACCCGAGCGCGCCGAAGCAGTCGGCGAGCCTCATGCAGACGATGTTCAAATGGATGATGCCGAAGGGCCCGAAACGGCAGGGGCTCGGTCAGCTCAACTTCGGCGGCATGGGCGCCAGCATCATGGGCGGCATCATGCAGAAGAAGAACATCCAGGACCTGCCCGCGCTCATCAAGTCGGCGCGCGAGCAGAACGTCCGCTTCATCGCCTGCACGATGAGCATGGAGGTCATGGGTATCAGCCAGCGCGAGCTCGAGCCCTACGAGAACCTCGAGTTCGGCGGCGTAGCCACGTTCGTCGAGGCCGGCCGCCACGCACCCCTGACGCTCGTGTTCTGATCCCGATGGGGGAGGCTCGCTCGACGCTACAGCCCACCGACTTCGCCGCGCGGCGGGATGTCGTGCTGGTCGACCTTCGTCCGACATCGGAGCGACGCTCCGAGGTCGGCTTTCTTCCCGCGTCGCTCTCGCTGCCACGCGCGACGTGGGACACCGCCGAGGCGACGCTCGCCGAGCTCGCGGCGCTCGACGACGTCAGCGCCATCGCGCTCTACTGCACCTCGGGCCGGCGGAGCGCCGAGGCGCGGGCCGCGCTCGAGGCAGAGAGCGCGATCCCGGTCTGGAGCCTCGAGGGCGGCGTGCTCGCCTGGGAGGCCGCCGGACTTCCCGTGTGCAGGGTCGCGCCCGCGCCCGCCCAGTCGCCGCGCACCGTCATGGAGTACCGGCGGCACCTCCTCGCTTGCTTCGTCGGCGCGAACGCCGAGCTCGCCCTCGACACCGACGCCCGCGCCGAGCCCTACCAGATGCTCCTCGAGTGCTTCGAGCGGGCGCGCGTGTCGTGGGACGAGCCGACCGTCGAGGGGCTCTACCGCGTCGTCGATTGGGCCGCGATCGCGACCTTCCGAGCAGGCGGTAGCCTGGCCGGGATCGCCGAGAACGTCGGCAGCATGGTCGCGATGCTGGGCGCGATCGACGAGACCGGTAAAAGCTGATTGGACGCGAAGCCGAAGTATGAGACGCGATGGCCCATGCCCAGGTCTCGCCAATCGCGTGGCTCGCTGGCTGCGCTCGCCGCGCTGGCTGTCGTCGTGGGTTGCACCGCGCCTCGCCGAGAGGGCGAGCGGCCCGAGCAGCCCACGATCGTCGGGGATGTGACGGCGAGCCCGAGCGCGGCCGCACCGCCGCCCCCCCCCGCGGCCGCGCGCGCGTCGGTCGCCGCGCCTCTGCCCTCTCTGTCGGTGGCTGCAGTGCCAGGAGTGCCTGCGGCGTGTCGAGGCGGCAGGCTGACGTTCGACGGCGTCGCCGAGCTGTGCCAGACCGCGGCGAAGCCGAGGCTGCTGCCCGAGGCCGTGCTCGCCGAGATCCACGGTCCGGCCGAGGTGGCCGCAGACCAGAAGGCCAGGTTCGAGGTTCAGCTCGTGAATCGCAGCAAGGCGGACATCGCGCTCACGCTCCGTCTCACGTGCGGGCCGAGCGTGCACGCCCGGGATTCGAAGGGCGGCTTCGACGTCGAGCACGAGAACACCGACGGCACCGAGACGCTGACGTCGTGCGACGCGTCCGGCGCCGTCGTCGACATCGTCCTCGAACCGGGCGGCATGCTCGTTACGCCGTTCGAGTGGCGCGCGCGACGGGAGCGCTACCGCGACGGCAAGCTGGTCGAGCGCCGGCCCCTCGAGGCCGGCACCTACGAGCTCCGCGCCTTCACCTGGCTGTCGCGCGGGCCCGCCGACGAAGAGGAGAAGACGCGCGGCGCCTCCGTCGCCGTCGTCGCCGAGCGCACGATCATCGTTCGCTGATCGGCGTCAGAACCTCAGGCGCGCGCCGAGCCCGACGTCGCCGACGCCGACGAAGGCCACCTCACGTGGCTCGCCGCCGGCGTTCACGCTCACGAGCGCGACGACGAGGCCGGCCACCGC
>CALKVR010000396.1 GCA_938004815.1 uncultured Polyangiaceae bacterium
CGCGACATCAAGCCGGCGAACCTCTTCGTCATCGGTGATCCGCGCGGCACCGGCAGCTTCGTGAAGATCCTCGACTTCGGCATCGCCAAGGTGATGGCCGAGCACGCGCAGCTCCAGACGTCGCTCGCCCAGACGGGCCGCGAGATCACGGCGTTCACGCCGAACTACGGCGCCCCCGAGCAGTTCAGCCGCTCGCACGGCGCGACCGGCCCGTGGACGGACGTCTTCGCCCTCGCCCTCATCATGGTCGAGCTGATGCGCGGCGGCATCCCCGCGCTCCAGGGCGACGACTACCTCCAGCTCGCGATCGCGAGCCGCGACCCCTCCGTCCGCCCCACGCCGCGCGCGTTCGGCGTCGCCGTCAGCAACGAGGTCGAGGCGGTGTTCCGCAAGGCGCTCGCGGTCACCCCGCGCGAGCGCTACAAGACGGCCGGCGAGCTCTGGTCCGAGCTCCACCGCGCGGTGTTCCCCGACAACCCCACCTGGGCCCCTGTGACGGTCGGCGGCGCGACGTCGCCCGGCGGCTACGGCACGACGGGCCCGCGCTCGGTGACGGGGCCGCGGGTGCCGACCCAGCCCGGCGCCTACCAGACGGGCGGCGGCCCCACCGGCACGCAGATCACGGGCCCTCGACTGATCACGCCGCCTGGCTCGGGGGTCGGCTCGACGCCCGGCGCGATCTCGATGGCGCCCTCCACCGGCGGCCCGCAGAAGAGTAACACGGGTGTCATTTTTGGCGCTCTCGCCGCCGTCGCCCTGCTCGGCGGCGGGGCCGCCGCCTACTTCTTGATGTTCAACAAGACGCCGCCGCCGCCCGCGGCCAGCACCGGCTCGGCGACGGCGGCTGCGACGGCGTCGGCGAGCGCGGCCGCCGAGCCCGCCAAGTGCCCGGCCGACATGGCGGAGATCCCGGGCAGCAAGTTCTACATGGGGTCGGACGAGACGGACTTTCCGCTTTGGGCGCCCGCCCACAAGGTGCAGCTCTCGACGTTCTGCATGGACAAGCAGGAGGTCACGACCGAGGCGTACGCGCTCTGTGTGCAAGAGGGCGAGTGCAAGCGGGCCGAGCAGGCGCCCAACTACCCCAAGAGCGAGAAGCAGACCGAGCCGCAGCACGCGAAGAACCTCGCGGCCTACGCCGAGCTCTGCAATTTCGGGGCAGAGGGCAAGATCAAGCCGGGGCGCGAGAAGCACCCCGTCAACTGCGTGAGCTGGTTCCTCGCCGACGAGTACTGCAAGGTGCAGAAAAAGCGGCTGCCGACCGAGGCCGAGTGGGAGTACGCCGCGCGCGGCGCCGACGGCCGCAAGTTTCCGTGGGGTGACGAGGTCGGCGCCGACGGCCGGCACATGAACGCGTGCGGCAAAGAGTGCGCCGCGTGGGAGACCGAGAAGGGCATCGAGCCCAAGACGCCGACCATGTACGAGGACGACGACACGTTCCCCGGCACCGCGCCCGTCGGTTCGTTCCCCAAGGGCGTGACCAAGTTCGGGCTCGACGACATGGTCGGCAACGTGTGGGAGTGGACGAGCGATTGGTACGCCACCTACACGCCTGACGAGCAGACCAACCCGACCGGCGCCAAGACCGGCGACAAGAAGGCGATCCGCGGCGGCGGGTTCAACGGCGGCTTTCCCCTCTGGGTGAACCCGGCATTTCGCTTTCACCAGGTCCCCACCGCGAGCGTGCACGGCATCGGGTTTCGCTGCGCGAAGACTCTCGAGTAGAGTCGACGTCACAGCGTGCCCGTACCCGAGCAACTGCTTCGCGACTCCGGCGTCACCGGGCCTCTCGGCTCGCTGGCCCTGTCGTGCGTGCGGCCGGCCGCGCCCGCGCTCGCGCTTCGCGCGCTGCGGTGGCACGAGGGGCTCGAGCGGCTCGGCACGGTGCTGCCGTTCTTTCTCGTGCACGACGCGGGGATGCTCTTCGCCGCTCCGTCGGAGCAGTACGAGATCGGGCCTCGCGCCGACCCGGCGCACCTCTTTCGGCAGCACCCCGGCGGGCCGCAGCTCGGCGAGCGCGTCGCCGGCGCCTACCGAAAGACGCTCGTCGAGCTCGGCGACTGCGAGGCCGCTCGGCGGGCGGGGCAGCTGCGCCTCAGCGACGACCTCATCATCGCGGTGCTCGCCCGCCTCCTCGGCGTCGTCGCCGCGCGTGTCGGCGAGCGCCCCGCCTACCGCTCGCGCGTCCCCGTCGATCCGTCGCTCCTCGAGCGCATCGAGCCGCAGCTCGCGGCCCTCTTCGCTTCGGTGAACCGCGGCTTCGAGCTCGCGTGCCTCGAATCGCTCGAGCTGGCGCGCCTCTTCGTGCTGACGCTCGCCGACGCCCTCGACACCGACACCCTGCGCCTCTTCGGTCTTCTCGGCACCGACGGCTCCGCTGGCGCCGTCTCGCAGGTCGACGTGCTCTCGGCGTTCCAGTCGCCCGAGGCGAACGACATCGTGAACTTCTCGCTGGAGATCCTCCCCAGCGTCCTCGAGACCAAATCGCGCGCGGCCGCAGGCATGACGTCGGCCCACGGCTACAACGGCATCGGGACGCGCGGGTCGATCGACAGCATGGTCCTCTCCGAGCTGGCGTGGGACGACGCCGAGCTCGCGCGGCGCCTCGTCGAGAACGAGCTCCTCTACTACGCGCGCGAGCAGAGCCGCGAAGAGCAGCGGCGTGTGCACATCCTCTTGGTCGACGCGTCGGCGTCGATGCGCGGCGACCGGCAGACGTTCGCGCGCGGGATGGCGCTCGCGACCGGCAAGAAGCTGGTGCTCGAAGGCGAGGACGTGGTGTTTCGCTTCTTCGACTCGCGCCTCTATGAGCCGGCGCCGGTCAAGAACGGGCAGCTGCCGAC
>CALKVR010000397.1 GCA_938004815.1 uncultured Polyangiaceae bacterium
CCGCCACATGCGCGCCCAGAAGCCGGACGTCCCCATCGTGCTCATGACCGGGGATCCAGGGCTCGACTCCGCGCTCGCCGCGATCGAGCTCGGCATCCTCGAGTACCTCCCCAAGCCCATCGACCCGCCCAAGCTGCGCGAGACGGTGCAGCACGCCATCACCCTGCGAAAGTTCGCTCGGGTGCGCGAAGAGGCCGCCAACGTCCTGCGGTCCGATGTCCCCCCGGACTCGAAGGAGGAGCAGCTCCGCCTCGCGTTCGACCGCGCGATGTCGACCATGTTCGTCGCGTTCCAGCCCATCGTCGACGCCAAGCAACGAACGACGTTCGGGTTCGAGGCGCTGCTCCGGACGCGCGAGCCGGCGCTGCCGTCGCCGCCCGCCGTCGTCGACGCCGCGCTCCAGCTCGGCCGAGCCCAAGAGCTCGCGCGCCGGATCCGCAACCTGGCCCAGGCCGATCTGCAGCACGCGCCCGGCGACGTGCTCCTGTTCCTGAACGTGCTCCCGCGCGATCTCGACGACCCCGAGCTGTACGACGCGAAGTCACCGCTCGCCGAGGTGGCGCCGCGGATCGTGCTCGAGCTCACCGAGCGCTCGGATCTCGCCGAGGTCAAAGACTCGCTCGGGCGAATCGCTCGCCTGCGAGAGATGGGCTACCGGATCGCGGTCGACGACCTCGGCGCCGGCTACGCCGGGCTCTCGAGCTTCGCGGCCCTCGAGCCCGAGTTCACGAAGTTCGACATGAGCCTCATCCGAGGGATCGACACGTCGGCGGTCAAGCGCCGCATCGTCGGGTCGATGGTCACCCTCTGCCGCGACCTCGGCTGTCGGGTCGTCGCCGAAGGCGTTGAGACCCCCGAAGAGCGAAAGGCCCTGGACGAGCTGGGGTGCGATCTCATGCAGGGGTACTTCTTCGCCAAGCCGGCGAACCCGTTCCCCGAAGTGCGCTGGTGAGCGGCGCCCGCTCAGCCGTCGCCGGCGCCCCCTGAGCCCTCGTCGTCCTCTTTCTCCGGGCACTTCTCGCCCGTGTGTCCGTCCTCGCCCTTGGGGATGCGGCACGGGTGGACCTCGACCACGCGCGGTCGCGCGTTGTACTTGATGACGCGCTTCTCTTCGCGCTTCGTCCCGTCGGCGAAGGTGATGACGCGCGTCGCCTTGACGCTGAAGCCGTTCGACCCGGGCTCTTTCACCTTCTCTTTTTCGGGGTCGCGCTGCGCGTCGCCGATGTACTCCGTCTTTGGATCGGTGAAGTCGAACGCGCCCGAGACCTTGCGATCGACCTTGCGGCCACCGACGTCGCCGAAGAGCTTCACGCGGATGAAGGTGTCGGCGTACTCGCATCGGATCAAGAGCGCCGCGGACGTGTCGTTGTAAAAGACGAGATCGGGGTGGGGGAACGAGAGCGTCGCCTCGATGCCTACGGGGTAGCGCTGAAAGTAGAAGCTGTGCGGCTTTCGCTCCTTGATGACGTAGCCCGCGTCGAAGAGCGCGTTGTAGAGCGTGGTGGCGAACTGGCTCACGCCGCCGCCCGGCGTGTCGACCATCTCGCCGTCGCCGATCGAGGGGGCGAGCACGAACCCCCGCTCGAGCGTCCGCGGGCCCACCGCCGCGTTCACGCTGAACGTGTCGCCCGCCTTCACGATGGTGCCGTCGAGCATGGCGGCGATGCGATGGATGTTCTTGACCCGACCCTGGCAGCAGGGGTGGTGCGTGGTGTACTGCCCCACGAGCTCTTTGATCCCGAGCGCCTGCGCGGCCTCGGTCGTGAATTTCGGCTGAGCGTCCCTGTCGACGGGGAGGTCGCCCATGCGGCCGGGGCGGCCCGCGGCCGTGTACAGCGCGTCGACGAGGCGCGAGGTGTCGACCCGCGTGCCCGGCCGGCTCGGCACGATCGTGATGCGGTTCTCGGCGTCGATGTCGAACCGCGCGTCCCGCGCCGGGTTGAAGAGCTTGGCGACGACGGGCGCGAGCTTCTTCTTGACCTCGCCCTCGTCGAGCTCGACGGCGAAGCCGGTCTCGGCTCGCCGCGCGCGAAACGCCGCGACGAGGTCCTCACGCGAGAAGGTGACGGTCACGATCTCGGGCAGCGGCAGGCTGGCCGGAGGCTTCGGCGTCGCCGTCTCCTCGACCAGCCGCTTGCCCTTGCGCTTCATGCGGCTCTTCTTCTTGGGGAGCCGCCAGTCGGCGCGCTTCTTCGCCTCTTTGGCCCGGGCCTCGGCCTCTTCGTTCTCTTTCTTGATGGCGGCGATGTCGTCCTCGCTCGGGCGGTGCTCGAGCGTGATCGGCCCGAGCAAGATGGCCGTCGCGAGCTCGTGCGCGCGCTCGACCTCCTCTCGGGTCGTCTCGGGGACGACCTCCATCAGCGGGACCGCGACCGGCGCGGTCGCCCCCGACGCCACCGCGTCGCGGAGGGCGGCGCCGAGCGCGGAAGCGTCGACGCGGTGTCCGGCCCGGGGGGCCTGCGCGGTCGGGACGCCGTCCTTCAGATCGATCGACCCCTCGAAGGGCGGGTCGTCGACGAGCGCGCGCTCCCACTCCGCCGCGAGCTCGACGAGCGAAGCCTCGGGCAGATCGACCACGAGCGCCACCTCGGTCCGCGCGCGCGCGAGGCTGCGGAAGGCGCCGCTGAGGCCACCCTCGCGCCCGGCTTGCATGGCCGCCAGGACCGTCTGCTCGACGTCGATCTCGGCGCCGAGCTCGCCGACGGTCGCCCGCACCTCCTTGCCGTTCGCGGTGAGGGTGAGGGTGCGCTTCGGCAGCTCGTCGGCCAGCGCGCCGATCGCGGCGCGCGCGTCTGCCTCGCTCAAGCCGCCGACCCGCGCCCCACCCACCACCACGCCCGCCGCGACCACGCCG
>CALKVR010000398.1 GCA_938004815.1 uncultured Polyangiaceae bacterium
CCGAGAAGATGAAGGCGGTCCTCACGAACCCCCTCATCCTCGTGCACGAGAAGAAGATCTCGAGCATGCAGGACCTCCTGCCGGTGCTCGAGCAGGTCGCCCGCGGCGGGCGTGAGCTGCTCATCATCTCCGAGGATCTCGAGGGCGAGGCGCTCGCGACGCTCGTCGTGAACAAGCTGCGCGGCACCATCAAGGTCGCCGCCGTCAAGGCCCCCGGCTTCGGCGATCGCCGCAAGGAGATGCTCAAGGACATCGCGACCCTCACCGGCGCGACGCCCTTCATGGAGGATCTCGGGCAGAAGCTCGAGACCTGCAGCCTCAAGGACCTCGGCACCGCGAAGCGCGTCGAGATCGACAAGGACAACACCACCATCGTCGACGGCGCCGGCGAGAAGGACGCGATCAAGGGTCGCGTCGAAATGATCCGCAAGCAGATCCAGGAGACGACGAGCGACTACGATCGCGAGAAGCTCCAGGAGCGCCTCGCCAAGCTGTCGGGCGGCGTCGCCGTCATCAAGGTCGGTGCTGCCACCGAGACCGAGATGAAGGAGAAGAAGGCGCGCGTCGAAGACGCGCTCCACGCTACGCGCGCCGCGGTCGAAGAGGGCATCGTGCCCGGCGGCGGCGTCGCGCTGCTCCGCGGCTCCAAGGTGCTCGATTCGCTCAAGTTCGACGACGAGCGCGCCTTCGGCGTCCGCATCGTGCAAAAGGCGTGTGAGGCGCCGATCCGGCAGATCGCCACCAACGCCGGCTACGACGGCTCGATCGTCTGCGAGAAGGTCCTCGACGGTAAGGGCAACTTCGGCTTCAACGCGGCTGCCCACAGATACGAGGATCTGATCGCGGCCGGCGTCATCGACCCCGCCAAGGTGGTTCACCACGCGCTCGCCAACGCTGCGAGCGTCGCGGGCCTCATGCTCACCACCGAGGCGCTCATCGCCCAGAAGCCGGAGAAAGAGAAGCCGGCCGCTGGCGGTGGCGGCGGCGGCATGGGCGGCATGGGCGGCATGGGCGGCATGGGCGACTTCGACATGTGACCTGGTCGCTCGAGCACTGGCGGGTTCCCGCCGCTTGATGACAGTAGTGTCGCTATTTCTCCCCCCCGGCCCCCCTCACTGCGTGAGGGGGGAGCCACCGGCGGGGGAGTTCTGCGTTCCCCCTCACGCAGTGAGGGGGGGTAGGGGGTGAAATGGCAGGGACGGACGCACCAGTTGGCGTTTGGTGACAGTCTCGGCACCCTGCTAGGCTCACCGCGACGATGTCGGACTCGCTCGCCGCGCGCCTCGGAGGAGAGTACGGCCCGGGGCAGGTCCTCTTTCACGAGGGCGAGCGCGGCGACGTGATGTATGTCGTGCAGTCGGGCGCGGTTCGCATCTCCAAGCGCGTCGGCGGTCAAGACAAGCTGCTCGCCGTCCTCGGGCCCGGCGAGTTCTTCGGCGAGATGGCGATCTTGAACGGCAAGCCGCGCACCGCGACCGCCACCGCCGTGGAGCCCACGCGCTGCCTCATCATCGAGCCGCAGACGCTCGAGGACATGGTGGTGCGAAACTCCGAGATCGCGCTCCGTCTGATCAAGAAGCTCGCCAAGCGCCTCGACTCTGCCGACACGCTGGTCGAGGTCCTGCTCCACCAAGACCCCAAGGCCCGTGTCCTCATGGCCTTGTCGCGGCACGCCGAGACGTTCGGCGACGAGCTCGGCGACGGGGGCGTGTTCGTAAAGGCGACCGTGAGCGAGATCGCCGCAGAGGTGGCGGTCGACGCGCGCCTCGCCGCCGACATGATGAAGCGCGTACACCGCCTGGGGATCGCGCACGAACGGCAGGGCGGGGTCGTCGTCACCGACGTCTCTCGCCTGCGTGACTTCGTCGAGTTCCTCGAGGTTCCGCGGGCCGTTTCCGAGCCGGACCAGAGAGAGGGAGGCTGAGAGCTTGGAGCTGTATGTCGTCGGTTGCCACGGCGGGGAGACACCCAAGCACCGCGCGAGCTCGTTCCTCCTCGACGGCACGCTCGCCATCGACGCGGGCGCGGTCACGCGCGGCCTGGACATCGACGCCCAGGGCAAGCTGCAGGCGTGCCTCGTCAGTCACGCCCACCTCGACCACGTCCGCGATCTGGCGACGCTCGCCGACAACCGCTGTCAGCTCGGCTCGCCTCCGCTTGTCGTCGCCGGCACCCGCGCGACCCTCGACAGCCTGCGGCGCCACTTCTTCAACGGGGTGCTCTGGCCCGACTTCACGCGCATCCCCAGCGGCGGGGGCAACACGATCGAGTTCCTCGAGCTCGACCTCGAGAAGCCGACCGAGGTCGCTGGCCGCACCGTGACCGCGATCCCCGTCTCTCATACGATCGACTGCGCTGGCTTCGTCGTCGAGCAGGGCGGTCACGCCATCGCATACAGCGGCGACACCGGGCCGACCGATCGTCTCTGGGAGGTGCTCGCGGCGACGAAATCGCTCAAGGCGATGCTGGTCGAGGTGAGCTTCCCCGACCGCCACGCCGCGCTCGCGACGGTCAGCGGTCACTACACGCCGGCGACATTGGCCGCCGACCTGAAAAAGCTCCCCAACGTCGAGAGCATCCCGACCCTGCTCTACCACATCAAGCCGATCTTCCAGCGTGAGGTCGAGCTCGAGCTCGCCAAGCTCGGCGGCGTCGCCATCGAGGTCCCGAAGCTCGAGGACCTCTACACCTTCTAGCGATCAGCCGAGGCGGACATTCCGCCTCGAGCGGAGACCCCATGTCCGTCGATTCTCCCCCCAACCCCTCTCCGTCGCGTGAGGGGGGCTCCCTTCTGGGACGCCTCTCGCAGATCCCGCTGTATCTCCAGATCCTCGCGGGCTTGGTCTTGGGGGTCGTGGTGGGCGTGGTCCTCGGGCCCGGCGCCGAGGCCCTCGATGTGCCCGCGCGGCTCGCGCTCCGGGTGCTGGGCGCCCTCGCCCCGCCGATCGTCCTGCTCGCCGTCGTCCACGCGCTCTTGAAGGCCGACATCAAGGGTCGAAGCGCGCTCCGCCTCGGCAGCCTGCTCGTGCTGAACACGCTGGTCGCGATCCTCGTCGGCCTGGCCGTCGCGAACACCGTACGCCCCGGGCGCGGCGCGACCTTGGCCGCGCCGGAGAAGGCGGCTTCGGCGCCCAAGGGCGACGTCGTCGCGCAGCTCCTCGACAACATCCCCGACAGCCTCTTCAGGCCGATCGTCGAGAACAAGGTCATCGGCGTCGTCATGATCGCGATCGCGGTCGGCCTCGCCGGCCGCGGTTTCATCGGCAAGAAGCGCCAGATCCTGGAGGACGGTGTCGAGACGGCCTTCGATCTCACGATCAAGATCCTCCACTGGGTGATCGCGATCGTGCCGCTCGCCGTGTTCGGCAAGGTCGCGAGCATCGTCGGGGTGAAAGGCTTCGCGCCGTTCAAGGCGCTCGGCGCGTTCGTCGCCGCGGTCCTCCTGGCCCTGCTCATCCAGTCGATCTGGTACATCGTCAGGATCCGTATCGGCTCGTGGGTCCGCCCCGGCGTGATGCTCCGGGGGATGCGCGACGCTTTGGTCATGGCCTTCTCGACCGCCAGCTCGACCGCGACGATGCCGGTCACCTACGAGTGCCTGCGCAAGATCGGGCTCCGCGAGCGGTCGGCCAGCATGGGCTCGCTGGTGGGCGCCAACTTCAACAACGACGGCACTGCGCTCTATGAGGCGATGAGCGCGCTCTTCATCGCGCAGATGCTGGGTCACCAGCTGTCGCTCGTCGATCAGGTCATGATCGTCGTGACGAGCGTCATCGCGTCGGTCGGCGCCGCCGGGATACCCGAGGCGGGGCTCGTCACCATGACGCTCGTGTTCACGGCCGTGCGTCTGCCCACCGAGTACATCGCGCTGCTCCTCACGGTCGACTGGTTTTTGGACCGCTGTCGTACGACGATCAACGTCCTCGGCGACGTGAACGTCTCGTGCCTCCTCGACGGCAAGGTGCGAGAGGGCCGCGACGGTGGCGCCGACCCACCAGCGGTCGCCGTCGCGGCAGGGTGACCTCGGTCACTTTGGCGTGGCGGTGGCTCAGTCGCCCTCAGGCGCGCTGCGGGGTCGCCACGTTCGTGCCGTGGAAGGCCGGCAGGTGGATGGTCGTCGGGACGTCGTCGTCGTCGAGATCGAAGACGGCTGCGCGGACCGGCGTGGCGGGAGCGGCGGCCGCGCTTTCGGCCCACGAGCCGCCCCTGAGGACCGAGCCGGGGAGACTGGAGGCGAGGCAACCGACCGAAAGTTTCATGATGCTTCGAAGTGAGCATCAGCCGTGCCATTGGCCAACTTTCTGCGCGACCCCTGCGCGCTGCGGCAAAATCGGGTTGGTCGGGCCGATCGCGTCCGGGATCGTCAATCCGCGCACGCTCCCGGCAGGCCGCGCCGCGTTAGCGTCAGCGTGGCCGCGCCGGTCCGTCCGTGCGACGCGGAGCACCGTCAGCCATGGCCGCACCCCTTCTGGACGAGACCGACTGGAAGCGCCACGTCCACTTCGAGGGCGGCGCCGGTTACGGGTGTCTCTCTACGCGTGACACCGGCGACGTGCCGGTTCGGCTCTTCGTCAGCCCGACGCTCTTTCAGGAGCTCGAGCCGACCCTGTATCGGCAGATCGTCAACGCGACCCGGTTCCCCGGCACCAAGCTCGTCGTGATCACTCCGGACGTGCACTACGGCTACGGCGTCCCGGTGGGCTGCGTGATCCTCACTGACCGTT
>CALKVR010000399.1 GCA_938004815.1 uncultured Polyangiaceae bacterium
TCTCGACGAAGGAGCGGGCCGGGGGGTCGGTCTCGAGCGCGCGCGTGGCGGCATGGGTGAGCGTGCTGAGGAGCGGTGGATCCGCAGACGGCACCGGCCGATCGAGGAGCGCCTTCGGCAGCGCCACGCCGTTCGACCCCGCCGAGAACGTGATCTGCGTGGTGCCGAGCGTGCGAGCGAGCTCGTCGACCTGGTCGTGCGCGGGGTGCGCGAACCACGCGCGCGTGGGGACGAAGTCTGGGCCGATGAGGCCGCGCGTCTGGAGCAGCACCGCCGGTACGAAAAACTCGTTGCCGTGCCGCCCGTAGACGAGCGGTCGCCCCGGGATGGCGTGATCGAACGACACCTCGCCCGTCCGCTCGGTGATGGTCACCGAAACCTGCGGGCTCATCACACGCGACAGCTCGGCGATCCGCTCCCACCCTTCGCGAACCGTCGCCGAGCTCCGCGCGATGAACTCGACGATCCCGTACGTCCCGCGCGGGAAGTTCGTGGCGAGGTGGAGCCCGAACGACGGATCCCCCGTCAGCTGCGCGGCCTCGTCGTAGAGCGCCTGGAGCTGCTCGAGCGCGATGACGGTGTCGGCGTGATGCTCGATCTCGGGAGCGAGATCGAGCGCGGCGCACACGCTCGCGACATCGCCGCCCGCGTCACGGATCGCGCGCAAGATCGGCCCGACCTGCTGCGTGCGAATCGGAAAGTGCGCCCGACCTCGCATCGCCCGGCACTATACCGGGCTAGCATGGCCCTGCCATGGGCATGTCCTACTCGCACCTGCTCGTTCCGCCGGACCCCGATATCGCCTTCGGCGCATCGGCGATCACGGCTTTTCTCGAAGCGGTGGCGCGAGAGGGCTACGTAGGCGAGCAGCCCGAGCGCTTCGTGCTGACCAGCCCGGAGCCGCATGGCTATTTCGGCTTCGCGATGACGCGCAAGATGCCGCGGACGGGCACCCACCGCGGGCGAAACCCGCCGTCATGGGTGCGCCCCGAGACCGAAGCCGAGCTCCGCGCCGAGCTCGAGCGCGGCGGCAACCAGCAGGCCACCATGTGGAGCGACTTCCGGCCCCCGAGGCCGCTCATGTCCGAGCTCGCGCAGCTCGAGTCGGGCAAGCGCATCGACCTCGCCGACAAGCGGTTCGACGCGGCCTACCTGGTAGCGATCACCTGCCACCGGGTCGACGTCCCCGTGCACATGTCCGACGACGCCCACTACGCGGCGTCCCCGCACGGCTTCGGCGATCCGATCCAGCCCAGCGAGCACCCCACCGACGCGATCGCCAACTACCCCTTCAAGAAGGGCGCGATCCGAATCCCCGGCATCGGCGCCGCGCGTTCGTGGGTCAGCGTCACCTTCTCCAAATGGGTGTTTCCACCCGACGCGTGGTTCGACGAGCGCCTCGCCGACACGGCCGGCCTCGATTTCGTCGACCCCGCGTTTCTTCAGCTCGCCGAGCGCACGCTCGAGACGCCGCTTCGACAGACTTGCTCGTGGGGTTGAGTCGGGATGTGTGCCGACCGCTGACGCGGCGCTCTGGTACGTCGTCTGGTCGCCGATCTTCGCGCCCACGCCGGCCACAACTCCAGCTTCTCCAGGAGAGCTCACCGTTGTGTCCGCCGCTGCGCCCGGAGCAATGTCCGTCCGCATGACGACCGCAAGAATTGCCTAGGATTGATGGCCCCGATGACGGAGCGGACAGAACGCCGGACCGTGCACCGGACAGGACGGCCACTCCTCCGGGAGGAGAGCGAGTTGTGACCGCAAAGGTCCGCGCCGCAGACGCTCGATGTCCTGGATCAGGCTGTCGAGATCCGCAGCTTGTGCATGGCTCGACTCGGGAAACCACCTCGTGCCGCTAGGGTACATCCGAGAACGACCGCGGCCAGCGCTCCTCTTCGATCAAGGCGTCGAGGTCCTCGACGACACCGTGTCGGCGGCTGCCACGAGTGCGGCGGCCAGGGCGCGCGCCTCCGCCGGCGTCAGCTCGATTTCGGTGTTCGCGACGATCATTTCGCCCGGCACCTCTCCGAGATCGGCGAGGGGGCCGGCGTGGTCGACGGACACCTCCCACGTCTCGATGTTGACGAGTGACGCCTGGATTCCGCCGATGACCTCGATGAATCCTCGGCGGTACGGGACCGAAATGCAGCGGATTCTGAACGGGGGTGTCGTCATTCTTCAGTCCGCTACAGCGTTGCGTGAACTCGCTCACGCTCATGCTCCAACCGAGCGAGTCTCGCTCCCCAGTCGCCAAGCCCTGCGATCCGGGCCTCGGGGGTGAGGGTGGTGTCGCGCTCGAGCGTGGCAATCATCGCGCGGAGCAGGCTCGATCGGTCGCGGAGGTAGTCGATGAGCTCCGCCCTGGACGCAGGGACGAAGCCAGGGCCGTCGCAACCGCAGGTATGCAAGCAGTGTCCAAGGTGATAAGCGCTACGCACCGCCCGCCATGCTCGAACAGCCTCGCGCCGTGGCGGCTTGAAGTCTCGACCCAGGTCGGCCATCGGCTCGGCGCACTCGGGGCAAATGGAAATCAGGCCATGATACTCACGCCGAAGCTGCGCAAGCGAAGTACCGAACTGGCGTTTGGAATTGGCCCGATTTTGTGGACACCCAAGGAAGCCCGCGATGAGCTGGGCAGGAGGTGTTCATGGGCACGAAGAAGAAGACACGGAGGCACTTCACGCCGGAGTACAAGGCGGAGGTTGTCCGGCTCGTCCAGGCGGGCGAGAAGACCGCTGGCCAGGTTGCTCGTGACCTCGACCTGACGGAAACGTCAGTTCGTGCCTGGGTTCGCCAGGCAGTCATCGATGGCGGCAAGGGGCCAGCCGGGGCACTCACGACGGCTGAGCGTGAAGAGCTCGCTGCCCTGAAGCGCGAAGTCAAGACGCTGCGGATGGAGCGCGACATCCTAAAAAAAGCGGCGGCCTTCTTCGCGAAGGAGACGACGTGAAGTTTGCGTTTGTCGCCGCGGAGAAGGCTTGGGCCCCTGTCAGTCTGCTCTGCAAGGCTCTCGGCGTGTCGCGCAGCGGTTTCTACGCCTCGCAGGCGCGAGGGCCGTCGGCGCGGGCCGCCGAGGACGAGAGGCTCGCGGTTGCCGTCGCCGCGGCTCACAACGTCAGCCGTGGTACCTACGGCAGCCCCCGCGTCCACGAGGAGCTCAAGGCCGATGGCATCGCCGTGGGTCGCAAGCGCGTCGCTCGCATCATGAGCGAGCTCGGGCTCGAAGGCCGCCCGAAACGGCCGTACAAGGCGACGACAGACTCGAAGCACAACCTGCCGGTGGCCGCGAACCACCTCGACCGAAAGTTCGAGGTGAACGCGCCCGACCTCGCGTGGGTGACGGACATCACATACGTCTGGACCGCGGAAGGGTGGCTCTACGTGGCTGCGATCCTCGACCTGTTTTCCCGTCGCGTCGTCGGGCTCGCCATGAGCGAGAACATCGACCGTGGTCTCGTGCTCGCGGCACTCCGGAACGCCATCGGACGACGAGCGCCCGACCCCGGTCTGATGCACCACTCGGACCGTGGATCGCAATACGCCAGCGGCGATTACCGACGCGCGCTCGATGACATTGGTGTCATCTGCAGCATGAGTCGCAAGGGCAACTGCTGGGACAACGCGGTGGCCGAGAGCTTCTTTGCTACGCTGAAGACCGAGCTCGTCCACCGGCGTCGGTTCCAGACCAGGGCGGAGGCGCGAGAAGCGATTTTCGATTTCGTCGAGGTCTTCTACAATCGCCATCGCCGCCACTCGACTCTCGGCTACGTCAGCCCGATAGAATTTGAGATCAAGTTCGTTGAACAGAATCGAGAGCGCGAGTACGGGGTAATGGCAGCGTAGTCAGACTGTCCACGAGACGGGGCAAGTTCAATAGGAGTTGGGCTCGTCGAGCATCGCAAGAGCCGCCTGCCACTCCGATCGCGCGACGTGGATCAACCACCGCTCTACGGCGGCGCGGAAACTGCCCTCTTGATTCTCCGAGAACGGCACCATGTGTCGCGCTCAAACCCGGCTTCGTTCGAGTCGATCCGTGCCGCCAGCGGCGATGCTCTCGAAGGCGCCGTCGAGCTCGATGAACAACGACCAGCGCTCCTTCCCGAGCCTCGTCGCAACTTCTGTGACCACGCGCTCCTCGAGCTCCTGCTTGCGCACGCCCTTCCAGAGCTTGTCGGCCAGAGCGACCAGCAGCTCTTCGAGCGACACGGTCATCGACGCCCAACGCGCGTGCGAGAGGCAAATCCGCGCCAGCTCGGGAGAGACGCCCTCCGCGAGGAGAAGCGCCTCGCCTGCGGGCTCGTGCTCGCCGCCCGGCCGATCGAGCTCGTCAGCGTGAAGGATCTTTCCAGCGTCGTGCAGCGCGACCCCAACTCGAACGAGGTCCGACTCTACCTCCAGGCCGAGCTGCGAGAGGGAAGACAGGACGAGCTCCGCCGCCTCGCCAACCAGTTCGACATGGCGAAGCACTGTCTCTT
>CALKVR010000400.1 GCA_938004815.1 uncultured Polyangiaceae bacterium
TGCGGCCCTAAGTTCGTATCCGGATCCAACCGGCCCCCGCGCTGGCGCGCGCGGGGGGCGGGGCCGGTTGGATCCGTCGTGAGCCGAAGTGTGGCCGCGTGCACCCCTTGCTCTCGATTACACCGGGCCCTTCGTCACCGGTGACGGTCTCCGGATCCGGATGCGGACTTCGGGCCCGGTGTACTAGGTCGGTGGTACGCTCCCGCGGGTGCCGGGCGAAGAGAGCACGCACCTGCTCGAAGCCGACGTGCAAGAGTACGTCGTCCAGCGTTTCAGCCTCGAAGTGAAGGCGGGGCCGGATGCGGGAAAACGCGCGACGGCGTCGCGCGAGGAGCTCCTCGTGGGCACGGCCGAGGGCAACGATCTGGTCCTCTCCGACCCGGCCGTGAGCCGGCAACACCTCTCGGTCACCGCGCTGCCCCGCGGGTTCTTCTTGGCGGACCTGGGCAGCAGCAACGGAACGTCCCTCGGGACGGTTCGAGTCGAGCGGGCCTATCTCAAGCCGGGGTCGACCATCACGATCGGCATGTCGACGCTCCGGTTCGATGTCGAGGGCGACGCGATCCGCGATCCGCTCTCGCCGGTTGGACAGTACGGCACCCTGCTCGGTCAGAGCCGGGCCCTGCGTCGGATCTTCGCGCTCGTGCCGCGCCTCGCTGCATCCGACTCGACGCTCCTCATCGAGGGTGAGACGGGCACCGGAAAGAGCCTCTTGGCCGAGGCGATCCACGCCGAGAGCCTGCGGCGCGACGGACCTTTCGTCGTCGTCGACTGCGGTGCCATCGCACCCAACTTGGTCGAGAGCGAGCTCTTCGGGCACGAGCGCGGCGCCTTCACCGGCGCGGTCGCGTCGCGCATCGGCGCTTTCGAGTCGGCCAAGGGCGGGACGCTCCTGCTCGACGAGATCGGCGAGCTGCCGCTCGATCTCCAGCCCAAGCTCCTTCGCGCGCTCGAGGCGCGCGAGATCAAACGTGTCGGCGGCACCCAACCGGTCCGGCTCGACGTGCGCGTGCTCGCGGCCACGAACCGTGATCTCAAGCGCGAGGTGAACCGCGGCACGTTCCGAGGCGATCTGTTCTACCGCCTCAACGTCGTGTCGCTGCGCATCCCACCGCTGCGCGAGCGGCCGGAGGACATCCCCGTCTACGTCGCGCACTTCTTTCAGCAGATGGCGGGCCCGAACGCCGTGCCGCTGCCGCCCGAGCTCGTCACCGCGTTCTCGCGCCGCACGTGGCCCGGTAACGTCCGCGAGCTCCGCGGGGCGGTCGAGCGCGCCATCCTGCTCGGCGATCTGGAGGCGGTCGACGATCTCGCCGCCACGGGCGAGCGCGGCGCGGGGGCGGCGGTGTCGGTGGCCGAGAATGATTTCGCGTCGTCGTTCCGCGCCGCCAAGGAGCGCGCGATCGGCTCCTGGGAGCGCGCGTACCTGGCCGAGCTCTGCCGGCGCAACCAGGGCAACCTCTCGCGCGCCGCTCGCGCCGCGCGCATGGACCGCAACCACCTGCGTGAGCTCCTCAAGCGCTACGGCCTCTCGGCCGAGGGACCGTAGCGTGGGCGACCCCGCGCACGGCGAGATGCCGAGCGTCGTCGGGCGCTACGAGATCGTCGCGCCGCTCGCTGAAGGCGGGATGGGCCAGATCGTGCTCGCGCACGCGGGTGGGGCAGGGGGATTCAAGAAGCGCGTCGTGCTCAAGCGGCTGCGGCCCGAGCTGGCGACCGAGGCCAAGTACGTGCGGATGTTGCTCGACGAGGCCCGTGTCCTCGCGACGCTCGATCACCCCAACATCGTGCAGGTCATCGACGTCGTGGTCGAGGGCGGCGCCGTCTACCTGGTGATGGAGTACCTTTCGGGTTGGGACGCGCGCCGGCTGCTGAACGCCGCGCGCAAACGTCCCCCGGGGTCGGCGAGGCCAGAGAGAACCAAGGGGCTGCCGATCGAGGCGGCCCTCTCCATTGCGATGGGCGCGTGCGCCGCGCTCGCCTATGCCCACGCCAAGACCGGCGACGACGGCGAGCCGCTCGCGATCGTCCACCGCGACATCTCGCCCGGGAACATCTTCGTCGGCGTCGACGGCGGGGTGAAGGTCATCGACTTCGGTATCGCACGCTCCACCTTGAAAGAGCATCAGACCGAGACCGGACTCGTGCGCGGCAAGGTCAGCTACATGTCGCCCGAGCAATGCCGCGGCGCCGCGCTCGACGGGCGCAGCGATGTCTTCTCGCTCGGCGTGACGCTCTACGAGCTCGTCACCGGTGTCTTGCCTCATCAAGGCGAGGATGACTTCGATCTGCGCAAAGCGATCGTCGAGCGTCCAGCCCGCAGCCCCGGCTCCTACCGGCTCGATCTGGAGG
>CALKVR010000401.1 GCA_938004815.1 uncultured Polyangiaceae bacterium
CGCCCCCGCCCCGACTGCGTAGCGAGCAACGCGGCGTCGGCGCGGCGTGCGCGTGCACTCTGCGATCCACGCGTTACACTTCTCTCTGCGGGTCGCGAGATCACGCCGCGGCCCGGCGGGAGCAACGAGATGACCACGCCGCCGCCCCCTCGCAGCAGCCGAGGGCGCCGCCACCAAGCGAACGCATTTACCGGCATCGTCCTCGCCGGGCGGTACCGCCTCGTCGAGGTCGTCGGCGTGGGCGGCACCGGCGCCGTCTACCGCGCGGAGCGGCTCGCCGCCGGCGAGCGCGTCGCCGTCAAGCTGCTCCACCCCGACGCCGAGGGCTTCGCGCTCCTCGCGATGCGGATGGAACGCGAGGCGCTCGCCGGCGCCGCGCTCCGGCACCCGAACATCGCGAGCGCGCTCGACTTCGGGGTGCTCGCCGACAACACGCGCTTCTTGGTCACCGAGTTCGTCGCTGGCCGCACCCTGCGCGATTTCATGCGCAAGGGGCCCGTGCCGCTCGAGCGCGCGATCGCGATCGCGACCGAGCTCACCGAAGCGCTCCGCGCCTGCCACGACAAGGGGGTCGTGCACCGCGACCTCAAGCCGCTCAACGTCATGATCGACGAAGAGGCGGGCGGCACCGTCAAGCTCATCGACTTCGGCCTCGCCCGCATCCCGGCGCGGACGCTCGATCGCAAGCCGGTCGCCGAGGACGAGGCGTCGACCCTCCAGAACCTGACGCTCCACGGCCTCGTCTTCGGCACGGTGGCGTACATGGCGCCCGAGACGGCCAAGGGCATGGCCGCCGTCGACGAGCGCAGCGATCTCTACGCGCTCGGCGTCGTCATCTACGAGCTGATGACGGGCGTGCACCCCTTCAGCGCCGAAGACCCGGTCGACCTCTTCTTGCAGCATCGGCTGACCATCCCGCCGTCGATGCGCGAGCGCGCGCCGGCGGTGGTGGTGCCGGCGCCGCTCGAAGCGATCGTCATGCGTCTCATGGCGAAGCGGCCCGAAGCACGCTTCGCGAGCGCGGCGGCCGTGCTCGCCGCCCTCCGCGCCATGCCGGCGGCCGGCGAGCCGCGCACGCGCCCCGCGATGGCGACCCCGCTCGTCGCGGTGCTGCCGAGCGCCGAGCCCCCGCCGCCTGCGCCCGCCTCGGTGTATCGCTCCTGGGCGTGGGTCTCGCGTCGCGAGACGACGCCCCCGAGCCGCAGCCGGCGATCGCACGCGCGCTGCGCGCCCCGACGGTCCGCGCGCCCGATCCGGGCCCCTCGCGCGAGCAAGCCGCGCTGACGGCGAGGTTTCGTGACGGCGCCGATCGCGAACAGTGGCGCGCCGCGAGCACCGCGCTCCTCGCGCTCCTCGAGACGTACCCGTCGGCGCTCTCCGACGACGACGACAAGCGCCGGGCCCGTCAGGTCGCGCTCCGCGCCGCGTTCGGCGAGCTGCCGGGGGCGACCGACATCTTCGACGCGCTCACCGAGCGCGCGGGCCCGGACGGGCTCGAGGTGCTCTATGACATCGTGGAGTCGCAGGGCGGCTCGAAGGGTGCGGCCCTCGCGTGGGAGCGCCTGAAGCGGCCGGACGTGCGCGGCCGCTTCTCGCCCGCGATGGCGGTCGCCGTCGATCTCCGGCTCGCCTCGTGCGGAGAGAAGCCCGGGCTCTTCGAGCGCGCCGGCCGCGACGGCGACGTTCGCGCGGCGCGTGTTCTGGGCATCCTCGCCTCGCCACGGTGTCAGAGTCACCGCGGCGAGTGCTGCTACCACGAGCACGACGTGCTCGAAGCCGCCGTCGAGTCGATCGATGCGCGCGCCGCCACGCGGGAGTGATCGCTCAGGGGACGCGCGCGACGAGCCCAGCCGTCTCGGGGGGAGGCGCCGGGCGCCGTCCGAGGCGCTCGCACGCGGGCTCGTAGCCGCGAACACACGCGTCGACGAAGAGCTCGGTCGCCCAGAGGTTGGGCGCCGCGCCGTCGGGCGTGTCGATCATCGCGAGCTCGTAACAAGCGCGCGCGCGGCCATCCGTGCACGATCGCTCGAGGAGCGATCGGGCCCGGCGAATGTCCGCCGGCAAGCCGTCGCCGAGGGCGAGCCGTCGGCCGAGCTCTTCGCAGCCGGTCGCCTCGCCGTCGCGGCAAGCGGTCTCGAGGCGCCGCTTGGCGACCTCGGCGCTCACGTCACCGAGCTTGCCCGAGAGCTCGAGCGAAGCGAGGTGCACGCACCCTCGGGCGTTGCCGCTCGAGCACGCACGATCGTAGTAGCGCGCGGCGAGGCGCTCGTCCGGCGCGACGCCGCGACCGCTCTCGGTCATGACGCCGACCGCGCTGCACGACGCGGCGTCGCCCGCCTCACAGGCGCGCGCGAACTCGAGCGCGGCGCTCTTGGCGAGGGCCGGGTCGGGGGTTCCACGAAGCAGCGCGTCCTCGACGCAAGCCTGCGAGTCGTACTCGGAGCCGTGGGCGCCGTTGTACTGAAACAAGCTGGGCGCGCACCCGGTGAGGCCCCCGAGGACGAAGGCGAGGTAAGCCCCCGCGACCACTGATAGGCGCATGTGAGTCCCTGGCGCCTCTTTCGGCGCGTTGGGCCCCCCGGAGGGAGCGTTGTCTTCGGCGGCCCTGCAAACCATGGGCGCCCCTCGGGGGGCGCCGGTAGGTCCGTGGCTTTGCGCCCGCATCTTTCGAGTGCGGTTGCCCTTGTCGGAAACGCGAGCCGGTGCGGCTCGAGGAGGTTTACGGCGCGGACGGCGGGGGCTTAAGGCCGAGGCGAGCCGTCACTGATAGGTCGGCTCGTCCTCGAGAAAAAACCGGGTCTCGTGGCCATAGAAACCGGACACGTCCTTGGGCTCGTCGAGGTCGACGACGGCACGCCGGTCGACCACCGGGACGTCGACGGCTCGATCGCCCAGCCCCTTGAGGAGCTCGCGCAGGTTCGACGGGCCGCCCTCGGAGAGCAGCCGCTCGAGCGCGCCGCGGCGGATCAAGACCGGGTGGCCGCGTGAGCCCTCGTAGGTGGGCCTGACCGCCTCGGGCGCCGGCTCGGTCCCGGCGGCGATGAGCATCTCGCCGCGTATCGCGGTGCTGATCGGGGGCATGTCGACCGGTACGACGAACAGCCACTCGGGCGCGTCGGGTGGGAGGAGGTCGAGCGCGCAGCGGATCGAGCCGGCGGGTCCGAGGTGCTCGGGCTGGTGCGACACCACGATGTCGAGCCCCGGCTGGGCGAACCGCGACAGCACGCGCGCGACCTCGACCCGCGTGACGACGATCACGCGTTCGGCGCCCTGATCCAGGTGCGCGCGCGCGTGGGCGATGGCGAGCGGGAGCTCACCCGAGTTGTCGCCCCATCGAATTGCGACGAGAGCCTTGGGGCCCCCCATGCGCTCGCCGCGGCCCGCGGCGAGGATCACGGCCACGTGCGGGATCTGACGCCATGCGTTCACGAGAGTCGCTCCTTCGTTCGCGCCGACGCGGGCGCCGCCACCGTCTCGGCCTCGGGATTCGCTCGCGACGCGCGCTGCGGCGCTCGCGATAGTGCCCCCGCGGCGCCGCTCCGCCACGAGACGAGCTCACCCGCGATCGAGATCGCGATCTCTTCGGGGGTGCGTGCGCCGATCGGGACGCCGACCGGCATCTTCACGCGCTCGATGTCGGCCGTCGCGAAACCCTTGGCCTCGAGGCGCTGCTTGGTGCGCACGGCCTTGGCGCGGCTGCCGACGCCGGCGACGAGCGCGAAGCCCGCCTTGAGCGCCCACTCGATCACGCCTTGATCGAGCCGGTGGTCGTGCGTCATGACGATCATGGCAGCCTCGCGAGGGCCGGCGCCGAGCGCCGCGACGACCTCGGGGTCGTCGTGCTCGGCCGAGAGCATCGTCACGCCCAGGGCTTCGACCACGCGCGCGCGCTCGGGGAGCGTCGCCTCGGGCCGCGCGTCGGCGACGACGCAGCGAAACCCGAGCGCGGGCAGCAACCTCGCCGTCGCGAGACCCACATGGCCGGCCCCGACGAGCAGCACCACCCGCGCCGGGCGCATCAGCTCGACGAGGACCTCGGCCGACCCGCCGCAACACATGCCGAGCTCGGGCCCGAGCCGGAACGTGTGCAGGCGCGGCGCGTCGCCGCGCCCCTCGATCGCGTCGAGCATCGTCACGATGACGGCGCGCTCGATGGCGCCGCCGCCGACCGTGCCGACCGCGTGCAGCCGCTCGCCGTCGCGCCAGAGCGCGAGCTTTTGGCCGGGGGTACAGGGCGCCGAGCCCTGACGCGTGACGACCGTCGCGATCGCGCATGCCGCCCCGAGGGCGTGGGCGGCGAGCGCCTCGCGCAGCGCTTCGTCGGGCCCCGCCGTTCGGGGGATGACGCCCAATGCGACCGACATGCTCCGGCAGCCTACCACGGCCGCTCGGCCGCGCCGGCTCCGGCTACCGACCCGAGCGAGAGACAAGCCCTTCGTGGAGCGTCGTCCCGGTCCGCGGAGTGGTAGGGTCCCCGTCATGACAGCACCGGGCGCCCGCGCCCAGATCCCGCTGCCCCCGATCGAGGTGCTCCGCGACCCCGCCTTTACGCCGAGCCGGAAGATGGTGCCGGCGCTGATCGAGCTCGCCGCGGGCGCGGACGAGGCGCTGGCCCGAGCGGCCGCGGCCGCGCTCGCGCGCGCCCAGTCGCCGGTGGTGGGGCGGATCGTCACGGGCCTCGAGGCGCGCGACGCGACCGCGCGCGCGCGGCTCACCGACGCGCTCCGCTTCCTCGCGGGGCGAGGCGAGGACGACGCCGTCGTCGACGCGTGCGAAGCGGCGCTCTCGGACGCCGACGCACGCGTGCGCAAGGCAGCCGCGCGCGGGCTCGGCAAGGTGGGCGGTGAGCGCGCGCGCGCCGCGCTCGCCAAGGCTGCGTCGAGCGAGGGTGACGCGCGTGCGAGCCGCTCGATCGACAGGAGCCGGTCACGGCTCGACCGCGACGCGGCGCGACGCGAGCGCTCGGTGATCGATCTCGCCGCGCGGCTCGGCGCGACGGCGCGCGTGGCGTTCCGATGTCGGCGCGGGCTCGAGCCGACGCTCCTCGGCGAAATCGGCGAGCGGGTCGGCCGCGGCGCGCGCGCCGTCGAGCCCGGGCGCGTCGAGATGTCGTGCGATCTCTCGCTCGCCGAGCTCTACGCCGCTCGGACCGCGCTCGACGTCTCCTTCGTCGTCGCCCTGGACCGCGCCGCCGGCGACCCGGTCGAAGCGGCGATCGATCTCATCTCGTCTCCGGGCGCGCGCGCGATCCTGCGCGCGTTCACGCGCGGCCCGATCCGCTACCGTCTCGCTTGGCCGAGCGGCAAGCGGCGCGCGGCGACGGCAGCCGTGACCGTCGGCGTGCGCGAACGTAGCGCCGGTGCGATCACCGACGATCCGCGCGCGAGCGCGTGGGACATCCTCGTCGACGACGACGGGCGCCGCGCGCTCTTCTGCCCACGCGTCGATGATCCGCGGTTCGCTTATCGGGTCGCCGACGTGCCGGCCGCCTCACACCCGACGATCGCAGCCGCGCTCGCGCGCGAGGGCGGGGCGCGCCCCGACGACGTGGTGTGGGATCCGTTCGTGGGGTCGGGGCTCGAGCTCTGCGAGCGCGCGCTCCTCGGCCCGGCGCGCCGTCTCATCGGGACCGACGTCGACCGGCGCGCGATCGAGCGCGCGGCGGCGAACCTGACGTCGGTGCGCGCGGGGGGCGTCGAGCTGTCAGTCGGCGACGCCCGCCACCGCCAGATCGATGGGGTGACGTTGGTCATCACCAATCCCCCGATGGGCCGGCGTCTCGTCCGCGGCCCGGCGCTCGACGAGCTGCTCACCGAAGCGCTGTGGCAGGTGGCCCGCGCGCTCGCGCCGGGCGGGCGTGTCGTTTTGCTCTCGCCGCGCCCCACCGTGACGCGCGACGCGCTCGTCGCGCGCGGGCTCCTGCTTCGCGAAGCGCGCGCCGTCGACCTCGGCGGCTACGAAGCGGTGCTGCAGCGCTTCGAGAAGCCGCTGCTCACTGCGGGGGCGCGCCGCGGAGCTCGGGCGGCAAGAACGTGAGCGTGTGCCGGTAGCGGAGGAAGATGAACGTGAGCGCCGCGGCGAGGACGAGCACGAGGAGGCACACGACGACGAGGCCGAGCCGTGAGCCCTTTTTGCTGGGGGGCGCGGGCGCTACGCCCATCATGCCACCCACGGGATAGGCGCCGCCGCCCGCATTCGCGTACTCGTTCGGCTGCGCACCGCCGTGGACGTCGGCGCCGTACGCGAGCATCTCGGTCGGGGGCATGAGCGCCTGATCGACCGGGGGCTGCGCGTCGTTGGGCGGGAACGCCTGCTGATAGGGCTGCGCGCCACCCTGAGGCTGCGGCGCCCCCTGCTGGCCCATCGCCCCGATCGGCGCGAACGGACCGCTGGTGCCCATCGGCTGGAACGGCCCGCCCGGAGACGGAGCCTGCTGGGGAGCGGCCATCGCGTCGGGCCGCGGGCCCCAATCGGGCGGCGACGGGAAACCGGGCGGCGGACCGCCGGGGCTCGGTTGCTGCGGAGCCGGAGCGCCGGGCGCGTTCATCTGCTCGAGCGTGTCGGCGATCAGCGCCGACACGCCCGGCGCGCCCGCGTTCGGCGGACGGTCGGTACCCTGCCCGAACGCGCGCGGCGGCGCCGCGGGTTTCCACTGCGCTTGCTGGCCGGGCGCAGGGCCCTCGGGCGGACGAAAGAACTCGTCGAACGACGGTGACTCTCGCAGAACGGTGCGACCGCCGTCGTCGTCGTCGTCTGCACCCGCATCCGGCTGACCGGGCGCGGCCGGCGGCATCGGCGGCGGCTGCGGCGGCCCGAGCGGTGCCGTGGGCGGCTGCCCCGAGAGGTTGGGCGGCATGTGCCCCATGGCCTTCAAGCTGTCGGCGACGGGGTGCATCACGGTGCGCACCTCGTCCGGATCGCGCGGAGGAGGTGCGGTCGAGAGCGAGGTGGGAGGCGGCGCGAAGCCGGCGCGCGGGGGCGCGACCGGCGGCGGCCCCGGAGGCTGAGGTGGCCCGGGCGGCTGGGGCGGACCGTGCGCGACCGGAGCGCCGGGCGGCTGCGGCGGCGTCGGCGGCTGCGGCGGCGTCGGCGGCTGAAGCATGCCGCCCCCCAGC
>CALKVR010000402.1 GCA_938004815.1 uncultured Polyangiaceae bacterium
CTCTTCGTCTGTTCCAAGAACAGGTGGCGCAGCCCGACCGCCGAGCGGCTCTGGCGGGACGACCCTCGGCTTTGGGTGCGATCGGGCGGCACGAGCGCGAGCGCCGCGCGCGTCGTCACGCCAGACGACCTGGCGTGGGCCGACCTCGTGCTCGTGATGGAGGACAAGCACGCGCAGCGGCTGCGGAGCGCGTTTCCTCGAGCCGGCGGGCCGCGCATCGTGGTGCTCGACGTCCCCGACGAGTACCGGTTCATGAGCCCCGAGCTGGTCGAGGTTCTGCGATCCGCGGTGGAGCCGGTGCTCGAGGCCGCGCTGGGCGCGGCTGATCCGGCGCGCTGAGCCCACCCGAGCCCACCTCACCCCCGGAAAATCGAAGCCGCGTCGCGACCGTTTAAAGGAAACGGGGCGTTCATCGGTAGAACCCTGCGAGGTCTCTTTTGCGCATGACATCGACCCTTCGGGTGCTCGGGGTGCTGGTGCTGGGGGTGGCGGCGAGCGGCTGCGCGGCAGGGAGCGCGGGCCGGGGCTCAGGGAGCCCGGGTTTCGGACCCCAGGGTTGGCAAGGGGCGCGCCAGGGGGCGCCCCTTCAGGTCGCGCACCTTTACCTCCCGGGTTGGAGGCAGGCGGCGCCGGTCTACTACGAAAACCGCGGCGGCATGGCGGTGACCGAGGGCGACATCATGCTCGGCCCGGTCCACGAGCTCGGCCAGGCGTACGGCGGGCCGCGCCTCTCTTACGGCGGCGCCTTTCACGCGGTGGCATCGGACAACGAGAGCCACCTCTGGCCGGGCGGGGTGATCCCCTACGAGATCGACAGCAGCGTGACCGCCACGCGCCGCGGCTACATCGACTGGGCCGTCAACCACGTGAGCACGACGAGCGTGCTCTCGATGCGACCGCGCACGCCCGCCGACGAGGACTACGTCACCTTCACCGAAGCGGCCGACGGCTACGGCTGCTGGTCGTGGATCGGCCGCAAGGGCGGCTCGCAGGAGATCCGCGTGAGCGACTGCGAGAACGCGGGCCTGCTCGTCCACGAGATCGGCCACGCGGCCGGCTTCTATCACGAGCAGCAACGAAGCGATCGCGACGCGTTCATCACCGTCATGTGGGACGAGATCGAGCCTTCGCGTCGAGAGTGGTTCGAGGTCGCGAGCAACGCCGTCGACGTCGGCCCGTACGACTACGCGAGCATCATGCACTACGGTCGCAAGTCGTGGAGCGCCCGCGGCGCCGACACGATCGTGCCGAAGGACCCGAACGCACACATCGGCCAGCAAGAGGGGCTCAGCGACGGCGACCGCGCCGCGCTCGCGCAGCTCTACCGCGGCGGGGTGAAGGGGCCGTCCCTCCCCGGCACGGGCTCGACCCCCGGCGGCATCGACTGGACCAAGATCTTTCCCGGCGGCGTACCGCCGCTCCCGCAGGGTCTGCCTGCGGGCTGGCCGCCCACGTTCCCCGGGCTGCCGGCGACGCTGCCGGCGATCCCGATCCCCCCGGGGCTCTCGATCCCGGGCGTGCTCTGACGGTATCGTCAGTGCTGCCCGATCCCGAGGTTGCGGAACACCGGGTGCACGGGCTCACCGCGTAGACGCTTCGCGACGTCGCCGGCGGCCACCGCCTCTTTCAAGATCGGCAAGACGTCGGCGTACGCCTCCAAGACGTACGCGATGTCCTCGTCGGTGTGGCTGTACGAGAGGTGGTGAAAGCCCGTCCAGAGGACGCCGCGCTTGATGAGCTCTTGCTGCACGAGCGACTTCTTCGCGAGGTTGTCGGCGCCGTCGAAGCTCACCATCGTGCGGTAGTCGAGGCCGATCGAGCGCGTGTACGGCATGTCGAGCCGCTGAGCGATCGCGTTGTAGCCGTCGCGCAGCTTGGCGCAGCGGGCCTGGCAGGCGGCGATGACGCCCTTTTCGCGCATCTCGAGGATGGTCTCGCGGGTCGCGACGAGCGAGAGCATCTCGCCGCCGAACGTGGTGAAGAAGAAGAAATCGTCGCGCTCGCACGTCTTCATCACGTCGGCGCGGCCCGCCACCATCGCGATGGGCATGCCATTGGCGCACGCCTTCGAGAGCGTCGCGAGATCGGGCACGACCCCGAATTTCTCTTGGGCGCCGCCGAGGGCGAGCCGGAACCCCGTCCAAATCTCGTCGAACACGAGGAGCGCGCCGCGCTTCTTGCAGAGCTCCTTCACTGCCTCGAGGTAGCCGGGCTTGGGCTCCTCGAAGACGACCGGCTCCATGATCACGCACGCGGTCTCGTCGGTCACCGCCGCCGACAGCGCGTCGAGGTCGTTGTAACCGACCTTGGTCGTCAGCGCCCGCACCGCCTCGGGGATGCCGCGGTTGCGGCTCGTGACCCCGATGTACCAGTCGTGCCAGCCGTGGTAGCCCGAGCACACCACCTTGTCGCGGCCCGTGAAGGCGCGCGCGATGCGCACCGCCGCCGACGCCGCGTCGCAGCCCGCCTTGGCGTACCGCACCATCTCGGCGCACGGCACGATCTCGTTCAAGAGCTCGGCCACCTCGAGCTCGACCTTGTCGATGAGCGTGAAGTTGATCCCGCGGGTGAGCTGATCGCGGAGCGCATCGTCGATGCGCGGGTAGCAGTAACCCAGCGAGACGGGCCCCATGCCCATCGTCAGATCGATGAACTCGTTGCCGTCGACGTCCCACACGTGCGCGCCCTTGCCGCGCTCGAGGTAGATCGGCGCCACCCCCTTGGTGTGCTGCTGCGTCCCCTTGGCCAGCATCTGCGTCCCGCACGGGATGCGCTTCAGGGCGCGCTCGTGCAGCGCCAGGCTCTTCTCGATGACGGGGTAGCTCTCGTTGAAGCGGACGGTGTTCGGCATGGCGACGCCGGTGGAGTAGCGCATCTGCTCAGCGGCGGCGACCGGCTGTCGGGAGCACGTTTCCGACCTGCCGGCGCCCCGAGATCGCGGGCGGCGTGGGGTGCGTAGAGCAGTACGCCTCCGTCCGCCCGAGACGGAAGCCCTTGACGAACCCTGTGAGCTTGCGAACCTTCGTGAAAGCATGCGCGCTTACCCTGCCCTACTGCTCGCTTCGGTCGCAGCTCTCTTCTCGGCCTCGTTGGGGTGCAGCCCCGGCAACGAGGCCCCCGACGACGACGATGGAACGGGCGCGTCGGGGGCGGGTAGTAGCAGCGCCTCGAGCCAAGCGAGCACCGGGAGCGGCTCGAGCAGCAGCGGCTTCGTCGGCTGCCAGGGCACCGCTTGCGGCGACGGCCTGTGCTGCGACAGCGCCACCGAAGAGTGCGTCGAGGACGCGTGCCTGCCGGCGTGCGAGTCGGCCGTCCGGTGCGGGCCGGGCCTCACGACGTGCTGCGACACCGGCGATGTCTGCATCAACGATGCGTGCACCACGCCCGGCGGGCCGTGCGCCGACTTTGCCGACTGCGAAGAGGACGAGTTCTGCGAGCCGACGCTGGGCGCGTGCTTGCCCCAGCCAGACGACGTGGCGTGCGAGTACATGCCGCCGGTCGGGCCCCTTACACCCGAGATCGAGTGGTCGTGGACGGGCAGCCCCATCCAGTCGAGCTACAACCAGGTCGTCAACACGCCCGTCATCCTCGATCTCGAGCAAGGCGATCCGAACCTACCGGGCCACGGCACCCCCGACGTCGTCTTCGTGACATCGACGTTCTACGACGAGGACGGCTACGCGTACCTGCGCGCGCTCGACGGCGCCACCGGGGCCGAGAAATGGGGGGCGGGCGCAGGTGTCTACAGCCTCACCAACCGCGTGCAGCCGCGCGTCACGCCCGCGGGCGGCGACATCAACGGCGACGGGTTCCCCGAGCTCATCACCGGTCGGGCGGGCGGCGGGCTCATCGCGTTCGATCACAACGGCGCCTTCTTGTGGCGGTCGACCAACATCGGCGGCTTCACCTACTGGACGCAGGACATCAACTCGGGCGCGATCGTCCTGGCCGACCTCGAGGGTGACGGCACGGTCGAGATCATCATCGGCGGCGTCGTGTTCGATGCCGGGGGCGAGATGATCTACGACCAGGGCGCCTTCATGGGCACGAGCGCCGGCGACTACGGCTCTGTCAGCATCGTCGCCGACCTCGACGGCGGCGGCCAGCAAGAGATCGTGAGCGGCCGCTGGGCCCTCCACTCCAACGGCATCGTCTACTGGGACAACGGCCAGACCGACGGCTACCCGGCCGTCGCCGATCTCGATCTCGATGGCCTGCCCGAGGTCGTTGTCGTCTCGAACGGCACGGTGCGCGTGCAAGCCGCGACCACGGGCGCCGTGCTCGCGTCGCTCGACATGCCGGGCGACGGCCAGGGTGGCCCGCCCACGATCGCCGACTTCGACGCCGACGGCGTGCCCGAGATCTCCGCCGCCAACGGCTCGGCCTACTCGGTGTTCGAGTACACGCCGGGCCCGCCCGCGGCGCTGACGGTCAAGTGGTACCAGGTGACGCAAGATCTCTCGTCGAACCGCACCGGCTCCAGCGTCTTCGACTTCGAGGGCGATGGCGCGGCCGAGGTCGCCTACAACGACGAGTGCTACTTCCGCATCTACGACGGCGCAGACGGGTCGATCCTGTTCGAGGAGCCGAACGCCTCGGCGACGATCCACGAGTATCCGGTGATGGTCGACGTCGACGGCGACAACAACACCGAGATCGTCCTGACCGCCAACGACGCGAACCACATCCCCGGCGGTGTGAGCTGCCCGTACAGCGCCGCGCTCGAGCGTCACGGCATCTTCGTCTACGGCGACGCCGGCGACAAATGGGTGCGAACGCGCCGGGTCTGGAACCAACACGCGTACCACATCACCAACGTCAGCGGCACGGGTGCGATCGCGGGGCCCGAGTCGCCCAGCTGGCTCCCGCCGGGCGAGAACAACTACCGCCAGGCGAGCCAGGGCTCGGGCGTCTTCAACGCCCCAGACTTGCAGGTCGATCTCTCGGTGAGCCTCAGCAGCTGCCCAGACGCGGTCGGTCTCGAGGCGCGCGTGATCAACCAGGGCAACCTCGGCGTCCCCGCCGGCGTCGTGGTGCGCTTCTATCGTGGCGCGTCCGACGCGGGGACGTTCATCGCCGAAGCGGCGACGACCACCGCGCTCTTGCCCGGCCAGTACGAAGAGGTCTCGGTCCCCTACACCGTGATGGCGTCAGGCGACAGCTCGATGGAGTTCTTCGTCAGCGTCGACCAAGACGACATGGGCGTCTCTGCGTTCAACGAGTGCTTGGAAGACAACAACGCCGCCGGCATCAGCGGCGTGTCGTGTCCGTCGGTCGATTGAGGGCGCGGGGGGGCCGCGATCAATCGCCCGTGTAGGCGGGCGACCCCGGCGAACGGTAGCGGTCGACGGGGCTCCGCTGGCAGTCGCTGCCGTAGTACCACCCGTGGCTCTCCACGTTGAACAAGAGATGGAGAGGCGCCTTGGCGCCCTCGTGCGGGGTCTTCATCCCCATCTCGGCGGCGGTCTTGCCCTCGGCGTCGGCGTAGGGGCGCGTCATGTCGGTGGCGATGAACCCCGGGCTGCAAGCGTTCACGATGAGGGTGGGCTGTTCGCGCGCGATGATCGCGGTGAGCAGATTGGCGCAAGCCTTGGAGAGCCCATAGGGCGGCCCGGGCAGGCCGCGCTCGTGAAGGGCGTCGGGGTTGCCCGAAAGCGCCTCGCAATCGGTGATGAAGGCGCGGAGCTTGTCCCATGTGACCGATGCGTCGGTGAAGAACGCCTGCATCTCGGGGCTGGCGCCCTGGACGAACATGGGCCCCGAGCCCGAGGTCACGTTGACGATGCGCCCGCCCGCCTCCAAGAGGGGGATGAACGCATCGCCGACCCGACGGATCCCGATGGTGTTGATCTCGAGCATCGCGGCAAGATCGCCGCGGTCGGCGTTGATGCCAGCGTTGTTGACGACGCCGAAGAGCTTCGCGCCGCCGAGCCCGGCCGCGACGCGGCGCGCGGCGTCGATCACCGACTGCTCGTCGCCCACGTCGATCGCCAGAACCTCGAGCCGGCCACGCGCCGACGGCGTGCTCGCGAGGATGCGGTCGGCCGCCTCGCGCCCGCGCGTCTCGTCGCGCGTGCCCAGGTACACGAACGTGTCGCTGTGCTCCGAGAGCAGCCGCTCCACGATGGCCAGACCAATCCCCTTGTTCGCGCCCGTCACGAGGATGCGTCGCATGCCGCCGTCATCGCGCGTCGCCGCCGGACCGTCAACGACAACGGCGTCGCCAGCCGCTGCGGTGGCACGCTCGATGCTGTCATCTACGTATGTCCGGCACCACCATCACCCACGGCGACGGCGACCGCCCGCGTGTCTCGGTCTCCGACGAGAAACAGGTTCGATATTGGACGGGAGCGCTCGGCGCCACCCGCGAGGAGCTCACGCTCGCGATACGGACGGTCGGCAACCACGTGGATGCCGTGCGTGGTTGGCTGAAGCGGAAGCGTCACTGAGCGCGGCCTGCGCCACACCCGTGGCGTCTTTGCGCGCACCAAGCGCTGGCTCTACTTGCACTTTCCCTTCGAGAAAGTCTCTACCGCGTTCGCGACTTGCTTCTCCAGGTTCGGGTCGGGCCCCGCGTACTTCTTGAACCAGGCGGTGAGGCGCTTCTTGCCAGCGGCACAGCGGCCGGCGAGCAGCTCGCAGTACGCACGGTTGCTCTGCGCGTACGCCTCGTCCTTGGCGTCGGGGTCGATCTTGTCCGCTTGGTCGAGCGCGGCGAGGCAGCCGGCCGCGTCGCCGGCGTTGTACTTCTGCATCGCCGACTCGCGGAGCTTGTAGCCCTTCTTCTGCGCCTGGATGTACGCCATCGCGTCGGAGCCACCCTTCGGAGAGCCGGCGACACCGCTGGCCGGGGCTTCATCGTCGCCGTCGCTCGCAGGCGCTTCACCGCCCTCCGGCAGGGCGACCAAGCCGAGCTGCAGCACCGCTCCGCACTCACCCTTGGCCTTCGACGCCGTACACGTCGAGACATCACCCGCGCCTCGCAACCGCCGCACGTCTTCTCGACGCTTCGCGCCGGCACCGGCCGGGCCCACGTCGGCCCCGACACCGACCGCGGTGCCCGCTTGCACGTCGAGTTGATAGGCACCGACCGTGATCGAGCGAACGAAGTGCGTCGCGCCCTCGCAATCACCTCTCAGGTTGGACGGAGCCTTGGCCACGCGCTGGCCCACCGCCACGTACTCGAGCCTGAGCGACGAGCCCGACGCGAGCTCACCCTTGAGCGCAGCCGCACCGAGCGGGAGCTGCGCGTAGAGATCCGTGTTGGTGCCGATCACGATTTCGTCACGCGTGGGGGTCGTCCCGACGAAGTCGTACTTGCCCTTGGCGGTGCACCCGGTCAGCACCTTCAGGGCGCACCCCTTGTAGCTGACGATCACGACGTTCTGCTGGCTCGCAGCCTCGAGGTCGACCTTGGACGTGCCCGGCCACTCGACCACCATCGGGTTGAGAGGGTCCTTTGCCACCTTGCACGTCGCGACCTGGTCGTCCGCGGCCTCGACGGTGGGCGTCTCGGTGATCAAGGGCTTGGTGCACGACGCGCCCGACGCGACGAAGCAGACGACGAGGGCCCGGGCCCAGCGGGGAGACATGGGTCACGCCTTAGCGGATCGACCGCCAAGGCGAAACAGCGCCGGGTCGCCGTCACGGAGTCGCTGCCGCACCCTCGATGCGCGCCAAGTCGGCGTCGCCGGTCGTGCGATCCGCGTCGATGTCGAACAGCGGATCGTAGCTCCCGTCGACGCGGCGCTTCGTAGGTAGATCGTTGCCGTGCCGGAGCGCGACCTCGATGAGGTCTGCGCCGTCGACGAGCCCATCGAGGTTGACGTCTTCGGGC
>CALKVR010000403.1 GCA_938004815.1 uncultured Polyangiaceae bacterium
TCGTCGCTCACGCCGAACCGGATGAGGACCGCGACGTCCCCGCCAGGGAGCGGCCGAGCGGCCGAGATATCGCCTCCGTTCACGAGCGCCTCGGAGACGAGGCTCAGCGGTAGACACGGCCCTTCGGGCTCACCCGGGCCGGGCCCGGGGCCTCCGCCCGCGCCGCCCGATGTCCCGGCGCCGTAGTGCCAACCCTCGTCCCCGCAGCCCGCGAGGAGGACCGCCGCGCAAAACCCCACCATCGAGCGAGCCATCACCAAACGATAGCATGGTGGCGCGACGTCGCTCCCACCCGACGGCCGGCCATGCCGGCAACTGGGAGCCGAACTTCAATCGGCGCAGGGCAGCCGGAGGCTCGCGCGCGCCCCCGGCGCGCCGGCGCGATTCGCGAGGCTGACCGCGCCGCCGTGCGCTTCGGCGATCTGGCGCGCGAGCGCGAGGCCGATGCCGGAGCCGCCCTCTTTGGTCGTGAAGAACGGCACGAAGAGGTTCGCCGTCTCCGCGACCCCGGGCCCATCGTCGTCGATATGAATCACCACATCGGCGCCCACCCGCTCCCACGTCATCGCGACCGCGCCCCCCGTCTCGGCCGACGCCTCGACCGCGTTTCCGACCAGGTTGATCAAGGCCTGGTCGAGCTGATCGGCGTCGGCGCGGACGGTCGCGCGCGGCCCCCGGATGACCGCGACCTCGGTCCGTTGCTCGAGGCGAGCCGTACGTTCGACCAGGCCCCCGAGATCCAGCTCGGCCATCGCGGGCGGCGGCAGCTTGGCGAGCTTGGCGTACGCGGTCATGAACCGCGCGAGCGCCCCCGCCCGCCGGCCCACGACATCGAGCCCGCGTACGACGTCGTCTTCCCAGTCGGGGGCGCGCGGGCTCGAGCGGAGGAGCGCCCCGAGGCTCTCGGCGATCGATTGAATGGGGGTGAGCGAACTGTTGATCTCGTGCCCGAGGACGCGGACGAGCCGCTGCCACGCCTCGCGCTCCTTGTCCCGGAGCGCTCGGCCCACGTCGGCGAGCACGACGAGCGCGTGCGAGCGGCCTCCTTGACGGAACGTGCTGCGCCGAAGCTCCATCGCGCCGCGCGCGCCGGGGAGATCGGGGGTGATCGTGCGCGGCACTTCGCCGGCGAGCATATCGCCGAGGCCGAGCGCGGCGGCGCCGGAGCCCACCATCGGCTGCTTCACGAGCGCCTCCGCGGCCGGGTTCGCCAGAATGACCTTACCGTCATTGTCAACCGCGAGGACGGCCACGTCGATCGTCTGCACGATCCGGTCGACGAGGGTGGCGGCCTCGATCGCGCCGAGCCGGTGGGCGCGGAGCGCGTCGCCCAGCAGGTTGAGCTCGCGCGCGGCCTCGCCGAGCGCGCCCCCGTCTCCGTGGTCCCGGCTGCGGACCGAATAGTCGCCCTCGCGAAAGGCCTCGAGCACGCTGGCCAGCGAGCGCAGCGGGCCGACCAGCCGCGCGCGAAGGACGAGCGGCACCGCCAGCCAGGTCAGGACGAGGGCCGCGCCGGCCGTCCAGACGACCTTGGGCGACCACCCCGAGTCGAAGAGCAACACGGTGGCGACGAGCACGGCCGGCGCGCCGCCCGCGTATGCGACCGCCAACACCCTGCCGTCGTGGGCCCTCATCCCGGCGCCTTCATGCCGTGGTGGGCGAGCCGGCGGTAGAGCGCGCTCCGGCTGAGCCCCAGGGCCTTGGCGGCCGCGATGACGTTGCCCTCGTGCCGCGCGAGCGCGCGCTGGATGAGGTGGGCCTCGGCCTCGTCGAGGGTCATCCGCTCGAGGGCCGCGCCGTCGGCCCCGACCGCGCGCAGACCGAGATCGTCGGGCTCGATCTCGGCGCCCCGCGCGAGGAGCGCTGCTCGCTCCACCGCGTGCTCGAGCTCGCGCACGTTCCCCGGCCACGGGTGCTCGAGCAGCGCGTCCATCGCCCGTGCGCTGAACCGATCGGGTGTGCCGGCGTACTTCTTCGCGAGCTTCGCCAAGAAGACGCCGGCCAAGACAGGGATGTCCTCGCGCCGATCCCGCAGCGCGGGGAGCCGAACCTCGATCGTGTTGAGGCGGTAGACGAGGTCCTCGCGGAAGCGCCCCTCTGCGACGGCCCGCGCGAGATCGAGGTTGGTGGCGGCGACCACGCGGACGTCGGCGCGGCACAGCTTGCTGGAACCGACGGGCGTGAAGTCGCCGGTCTGGAGGACGCGCAGGAGCTTGGCTTGCTGCGCCGGCGGCATCGTCCCCACCTCGTCGAGAAAGAGCGTCCCGCCGTCGGCTAGCGCGAAGCACCCCGGCTTGTCGGTCTTGGCGTCGGTGAACGCGCCGCGCACGTGGCCGAAGAGCTCGCTCTCGAACACGCCGTCGGCCAGCGCCCCGGCGTGCACGACCACGAACGGGGCCGCGCGACGGCTCGACGCGGCGTGCACGTAGCGCGCGACGACCTCTTTGCCCGTCCCGTGCGCGCCGACGAGGAGCACGTTGGCGTCCGACGGCGCGAC
>CALKVR010000404.1 GCA_938004815.1 uncultured Polyangiaceae bacterium
GCGAGAAAGAGGGCCGACCGGGCGAGGTTCAGTTTCCGCTCCGCCGCGGCGATCGACGCGTCGTCCAGCTCTGGGTCGAGCGGCAGGCGGCAGGCGGCGAGTCGGTGATCGAGCCCGGCCTCGTCGTGCAGGAGCATTGGCTCGAGGGTGATCCGTCGCCGACGGTCTCGGTCTTGTGAGGGAAAGCATGTCGAACACACGAACCAAGGTCGCCGCGCTCAGCTCGGGTGTCGTCGCGCTGTCGCTCGGTCTCTTCGGCTGCGCGAGCGCGAGCGATGGACCGCCCAGCGCGGGCGCCGAGCCGCCGACGACGGCGCCACCGATCGCCGACGCGACCGCAGGTTCATCGACGCCGGCTGCACCCGCCTCCGCGAGCGCGACCGCGGTGGCATCGAGCGCCGCCGCCCCGGCGGCACCCACGCCGCCCTCGGCGCAGGGCAAGTGCCCGACCGGGATGGCCGAGCTCTCGGGCGGCAAATTCAAGTCGACGTACTACCGCGCGGAGCTCGCGGTGGAGCCCTTTTGTCTCGACGTGAACCTCGCGACGACCGACGAGTACACCGCCTGCATCGCCACCGGCAAATGCGACAAGGGCGCCATTCACGCGTGCGACCCGTCGACGTACAACATCGAGGGCCGCGGAAACCTCCCGATGATCTGCGTCGATTTCGGGCAAGCCGAGCGGTACTGCAAGGCGCAGGGCAAGCGCATCGTGAGCGATCTGGAGTGGGAGTGGGCCGCGCGCGGCGGTGAAGAGGCGCGCGCGTATCCGTGGGGCGCAGACGCGCCGGCCGAGCAGCTCTGTTGGTCCGGCAAAGAGAAGCGCACGCTCCCGTGCCCGGTGGGCACCTACGCGCAAGGCGCCGCCGGCATCTTCGATCTGGTCGGCAACATCTACCAGTGGACCACCACGACCAACGATTCGATCGGCTCGTTCCGCGTCGGCCGCGGTGGCAGCTGGAAAGACACGAAGCCCGAGCAGGTGGCCGTCTCCAACAAGGGCGGGTTCAAGAACACGTACCGGTGCGGGTTCCTCGGGATCCGCTGCTCGGCGCCCGTGCCGTAGTCGCCTACGTCACCGCGCTTCGCGTAGCGCGCGTGGACCGTGTGCGCCTCGGCGCATGACTGTGCGTCAGCGCTCGCGACCGCTACGACCACGCCTGATTCGAGCGGATTTCTGGCTGGTACGGCGGCTGCTTGATAGCCGGGTGTGAACCCCGTCTGGCTCGCCTCCTTCGCCATCACCCTCGCCGGCCCTCCGAGCCTCGAGCCCGTGCAGGCGATTCGGCTCGCCAGCGTCGACGCCCCGGCTTCGGCGCTCGCCGGCGATGAGCGGACCGACGATGACAGCGCGACCACTCGACGCTGGGATTGGCCTGCCGATCGAACGCCTCGCGTGATGCGGTACGAGCATCGTCGCGCCGAGGGCTCGGTGAGCGGCCTGCCGCTCTTCGTGTACGCGATCTTCAGCGAGTTCGGTTTGAGCCCAAAGCACACCTCGCCCGACGCGGCCGGCCTCGGGCCGCGCGACTACGTCGACGGCTGCTCGCGGCGCGATCCTCGGTGCCAGGCGTTCCACGACGACTACGGCGCCGACTACCGCGAGACGGCCTACCCGGGCATCGCGGCCTCGGTGGGGGGCGGTGCGATCGGCGGCGTCGTCAGGCTGAGCGACGTCGACCGAGAGGTGGCGCCAAAGATCGAGTGGGACGTACACCCGCAGTTCGTGGGCCTGGGCGGGTCGTTCTGATCGCCCAGACTACGTGGCCGACGGCGGCTTCATCTCGAGCGCCTTCTGGAACGCGGGCCGAGCCGCGAGCTCGTCGAGCCAGCGCGTCAGGTTGGGGTAGGCCGAGAGATCCATCCCCAGGAACGTGCGCGCGGCGTTCGGCCAGGTGAAGTTGACGACGTCGGCGATCGAGAGCTCACCCGCCAGGTAAGGCACCTCACCGAGCCGCCGGTCGAGCACGCCGAGGAGGCGCTCGGTCTCTTTCGTGTAGCGCTCGATGGCGTGCGGGACCTTCTCCGACGCGAACTTCGTGAAGTAGCCGAGCTGGCCCATCATCGGCCCCGGGCCGCCGACGTTGAAGAAGACCCACTCGAGCGCGGTGTACCGGGGCTGCCCGCCCTTGGCGAGGAGCTTGCCCGTCTTGTCGGCGAGGTAGATGGCGATCGCTCCGGACTCGAACACGGTGACGCGCTCACCGCCGGGCCCCTCGGGGTCGACGATCGCGGGGATCTTGTTGTTCGGGTTGATCGCGAGAAACTCTGGGCGCATCTGCTCGCCCTTGGTGATGTTCACCCAGTGCGCTCGGTAGGGCACGCCGAGCTCTTCGAGCGCGAGGAGAGCCTTGAAGCCGTTGGGGGTCGTCCACACGTAGGCGTCGATCATCGCGGGCATCATAGCGCGAGCCGCAGGCTCAGGGCCGCGTCGCCAGGTTCGCCGCGCCGAGCCCGAGGACGACGGCGACGAAGCAGGCCACGGTGGTGAGCCCGAAGTTGAGCGCGGCCGCGCCGCGAGAGCCGTTGCTCACCAGCGCCGTGGTCTCGTACGCGAAGCTCGAGTACGTCGTGAGCCCGCCGAGGAACCCCGTCGTCAGGGCGAGGCGCACGTTGGGCGAGAGCGACGCGACGTTCACCGACACCTGCATGACCGCCCCCATCAAGAAGCAGCCTGCCACGTTCACGATCAGCGTCCCCCACGGGAACCCCGCGCCGAAACGCTCCGTCGCCATCGCCGCGATCAAGTACCGCGCCCCCGTGCCGAGCGCGCCGGCGAGGCAGACCCACAAGAGTCGATCCATCCCGCCACGATAGTATCGGCCGGTATCCCGTGGGAGGGTCGCCGGATGGCGACCGAGTACGACATTCACCAGGACATCAAGTACCGCCCGCTCGAGCTGATCGAGGCGGGTCGGCTCGCGAGCGATTGCGACAAGCCGTGGTGGAACCGCCGTCGCGCGCATCGGCGTGTTCCACGGCGAGTTTCACTGGCACAGCCACGACCGCGAGGACGAGCTCTTCTTCGTCCTCGAGGGCACCCTCCTCCTCGACGTCGAGCGCGCCGGCGGCGAGACCGAGACGTTCAGCCTCGAGCGTCACCAAGGCATGGTGGTGCCCAAGACCGTGCGACACCGAACACGCTCGCCCGAGCGCTCGGTCGTCCTCATGGTCGAGCCCGCCACCGTGAAGCCGGTCGGCGACTGACGGCGCCGCAGCCCGATGGATCGGCGGAGCGGATCGTCCGCGATCCGCTTCGCCCGAGCACGACCGACTTCCCGCGCGAATCGGGCCTCTCCGTCGGTGGCACGTCGGCTGCTACGTGGCCCTCTTGCCCTCGAACGTGATGCCTCTCGCGTCGGCTACCCCCCGCCTTTTCGTGCTGCTCACCGCTCTCGGCGCGAGCGCCGGCGCGTGCGCGGTCGCGGACGAGCCCCTGCCCGCCGAGGCCGCCGACGAGGAGGCCGACGCGGTCGGCACCCGCCGCGTCATCCTCTGCCAGCAGGGGCTCTCGGACCGCACGATGGAGTGGGACAAGGGCCTGTTCGACATCTGCGAGGCCGCCGAGGCGGCGGGGATGGAGCTCGTGCGAGACGGCGACTACCCCGCGTTCGGGGCGCTCGACCAAGCGGGCGCGTACGACGCGCTCTTCGATACGCTCGACGCCAACAATGACGGTTACGTCACGAAGCAAGACGGCGCCGCGCTCGTCCACCTGGTGGGCTTCTCGTGGGGCGGCATCAACGTGACCGACATCGCCGATTGGATGAGGCGCGACGGCAACATCAGCACCGCGCGCAAGGGTGTCGCGGCCCTGGTCCTCCTCGATGCGTTCCAACCTCAGATCTCTCGCGCGCGAATCCCCAGCAACGTGAGCCGCGCGTGGGTATACCGCCAAACGGACACGACCTCGGGCGACTGCTCGACGTACGCGTCGCTCGGGTTCGGCTTCAACGGTCACCGTCCGCGCGCCGTCTCCGGCAAGACGTCCTGCTCGATGTACGATCTCGACAGCTTCGCCGGCGACGTCGGCCACTGCGACGTGCCGCTCGTCGCTGGCGATGCGGCGGTGTTCAACCTGATCGAGCGGCTCGACTACGAGCCCTGGGCCGATCACGCGGTCGACTGCCCGACCGAGTGAGGACCCTCAGCCCAGCAGCGCGAGGGGCGCGGTCGCGATGGGCCGGCCATCGATGACCGCAGGCAGCGAGAACGTGAACCTGCTCCCCCTGCCCGGCGTCGAGTCGGCGGTGCAGGACCCACCCAGCGCTTCGACCGCGGCTCGAACGGCAGAGAGCCCGATGCCGCGCCCCGACAGGTCGGTCACCTCTTGCTTGGTCGTGAGCGCCTCGGCGAAGAGGGCGTCGACCAGCTCTCGCTTCGTCGCGTGCGGCAAACCGTGGGCGCGCGCCTCGATGGCCACACGGCTCCAATCGATCCCGACGCCGTCGTCGGCCACCGTCACCACCAGGGCCTCGTCGAGGAGCTCGACAGCCAGCTCGATGCTCCCGACGCGCGGCTTGCCGCCCGTCTCGCGCTGCACGGGCGACGCCTCGACGCCGTGATCGGCGGCGTTTCGCACGACATGGACGAGCGATGCCCAGAACGCAGCGGTGCGCTCTCGGTCGATCCGCAAGGGTGTGCCGCGCAACGAGACCGCGATCTCCTTCTCGAGCCTCGCGGCGGTGCGGTGAGCGGCCTCGGCGAGGGTGCCGAGCACACGGTCGGAGAACGCGTGCTCGAACGCGGAGACCGCCTCGACGATGGCTCTCGAACATCCGGCCGCGCAGAGAGCGTCGAGCATCGCGGCGTGCTCCTCCGGCGAAACGAACACCGGAGACGCATCGATTCGCGGACTGGCCAACGAGAACCTGGCCAGCGCGCCGAGCCAGGCTCCCGTCAGGCGATCCAAGCTCTCGCCGTCGAGCGCGCCATCGTGCGCGGGCACGGCTGCGAGCTCGTCACAAGCGGCCGTCACCGTCTCGACCCCCTGCACCGCGGTCATGTCGCGCAGCGCGCGGAGCGCGCGCCGGCGCTCGGCCATGTGGCGCCCCTCGACGACATCGGCGAGGAGACCGTCACAGGTCGCGAGGAAGCGGTGGAAGTCGGCTCGGTCGCGCAGAGCGCGGGCGAAGAGGTGATGTACCTCGCGCGCCTCGGCCTCACGACGGGCCAGCGCGACGGCCTCGGTCTGGTCTCGGATGACGATCAGCACGAGCGACTCGCCCTGGTCCTCGATCACCCGGTAGTCGAACGTGAAGCTGCGCCCGTCTCTATGGGCTGACCTCGGGAGCCGCTCGAGCACCAGCGCGTCGGGCTCGGTGCGGTCGCGAAGCGCGGCGAGTCCTGCCTCGAACGCGGTCCGGCGACGTTCGTCTTCACCGAAGAGGTAGGCGCCGATGGACGACGCTCCCGGGTCTCCGAGCCATTCTCGTGCTGCGCGCGACACCGCACCAGCGAGCCGCCCCCCCCGGGTGACGCAGAGCATGCCGCTCCCGCTGTGGTCGAGGACGAGCTGGACCGCGGCGGCCTGAGCCGAGATGGCGCGCTCACGATCGATGATCACAGCGCGCATTTCGACGAACGCGGTCGCGAAGTCGGCGATCTCGTCGGCACCCGCGGCGTCGTGCGCGACCAGCTCACCCCGACCGAACCGCTTCATGGCTTCGAGGACGGAGCGCAGGCGGCGTACGATGCCCAGGCGCAGGAGCACCACCGCCGCGAGGCAGAACACCGCCCCCATCGCGAGCAGCCCCAAGCGAACCGCCGAGACCACCCCTCTGGCAGCCGCGATCATCGGCGTCTCGTCGCGCACTGCGAGCAGGCCGACCGTGCGGCCGGTGAAGTCTTCGATGCCGACGTAGCTGACGAGGCCGCCCTCGGGCGAGCGCCGCACCACCACCTGCTCGCCCGATTGCAGGAGCGCCCATGCCCCGGCAACATCCCCCTCGGGGAAACTCGCCTCCAGGACGATCGCTACCTCGGTCGACGTGAGGGCGCTGAATCGCTCGAGCCATGCTTGGTCCAGCCTCTGGGAGGCGAGGAACGCACCCGGCCGTTCGGGCGGCTTGCCTCCGATTCGGAGCGGCTCCGACGAGAACATCGAGAGGCGGCCGTCGATCACGACGAAGCCCCCCACCGCGCGCTCCGAGCCGGCGGGGAACACGGCGCGCCCCGAGGCGAGGAGGCTCGAGAAGTCGGGCGATGCGGGGCCGACCTGGCCGCGATCGTCGAGTGCACGGACCCAGCCGGGCTCTCCGCGATCATCCACGATCGCGAGGTGGTGCCAACCCTTGGTCTTGAACGAGAGAGGGATGAGGTTCGTGTCCTCCCACTCCTTGGTCGGCGCCGCCAAGAACTCGGCGACCTCGTCCCACTCGGCCCAGTCGCGGTTGGCGAGCTGGAAGTCGGCGACCATGCGAACGAAGTTCTGCTTCGTGGTCAGCGCGTGGCTCCGCGCCGCGTCGGCCTCGATTTCACCGAACGACCGCTCCACGAGGCGCTCGGCCGCGGCGCCGAGCACGAGGATCAGGGCCCCCACGCCGACGAGGACCGCAACTGCTGTCTTGGTTGCCAGTCGCATGGATCTCAGGCGGCCCGCGCGGGCGCGCCCCCGGGCAGAGTCGTCGCGATGGTCCGGCCCGACGCCGTCCGCGCCGGAAATCGAAGCGTGATCGTCGTACCCGCACCGGCCTTGCTATCGACGCGGAGCGTGCCACCGAGGTGGCCGAGCTCGTCGAGCAAGCGGCGCATGCCAGGCGACCGTGCGCGGGTCGCGTCCCAATCGAAGCCGCGGCCATCGTCGCTGATCGAAACGGTGACGAACCGCTCCCGAAGTGCGCAAGCGATGCGCACCTTGCCCACCGGCGGCTTGCCCTGCGCCTCGCGCTCCGTCTCGGGCTCGAGCCCGTGCTCGATGGCGTTCTCGACCAAGCCCATCAGGCGGCAGAACACCCCGCCCACCACATCACTCTCCATGCGGATGGGCTCACACTCGATCTCGACCTCGACCGGTGTTCCCGAGCGCGTCGACACGATCCGCGCGTGGCGCGCGAGCTTGCTCAGGTAGCTCGCGGCGGGGGTACCGCGCCAGCTCGCGACCACCTCGCGAAGCGCGCGGTGCTCGGTTAGAGCATCGAACAGCGCGCCCTGCTCCTCGTTGCTGATCTCGATCTCGTCGACGGCGGCCAGGACGTCCTCGCTCCTCACGCGCGCGAGCGCCTCGGACCAGACGGTCCGCAGCCGCGTCTCGTGCTCGGGCCGCCACGTCGCCCCGACCGCGAGCTCGTCTTCGATCGCGTGCACCGTCGAAGCGATCGACTGGAAGCCGAACATCCCGGCGTTTCCTTTCAGCGTGTGCAGCGCCCGCTTGCGCTCACCCATGTCGGTCGCCGCGCACGCCTCACCGACCAGCGCCTCGGCGTCACGCAAGAACGTTCGCAGCTCTCTGGGGTCGCCGAGCGCGCGCGACAGGACCTGCTGGAGCTCGAGCGCCACCGCCTGACGCGACTCGAGGGCGACGCGATCGGTCACATCGACGATCACGATCAAGACCGAAACGATGACGTCTTCGCTGGTGATCGCTCGGTACCCCAGCTGAAATGCGCGCCCGTCACGCGCCACTCGCTTGGGCAGCTGTCCGAGTAGCACCTCGTGCGGGAGGAAACCGTCGCGGATCTGCTCGAAGCCCAGCTCGAGCCCGAGCGCGGCGCCACGATCGCCCGCCCCGAGGTATTGCGTGATCGTGGCCGTCGGCTCGCCGAACCAGGCCCGCACCGGGGCCGAGACGGCGCCCTCGATGGTCCCGTCGACGTCACAGAGGACGAGCCCCTCGCCACAGTTGTCACGCATGCCCTCGGCGAGCCGCGTGGCACGCTCGAGGTCGAGGCCGCGAAGGGCCACGGCGCGAGCCATCCCGTCGAATCCGCGAGCGAGCTCGCCCAGCTCGTCGCGAGAGAGGAGGCCGGCATGTGAGGCGCCGCTCTGATCGAGCGCACCGATAGCTCGCCTCAAGGCGTTCACGCGCCGGAGCACGACGAGCTCGACGAAGAGGAGCGCCAGGCCGGCAAACGCCACCGCCGCCACGGCCAGCCCCAGACCGAGCCACTCCGCGGTCTGCTCGCCTGCGGCCAGAACCGGGCGCGGGCGCGTCACCTCGAGCAGGGCCAGCGGCGCACCCTGGAAATCGCGCAGCAGCGTGGTGCTGACGAGACTCGTCTCGGACATCTCGGCGAGGTGGACGTCGGCGCCACCAACGAGCGCGGCGAGCGCTGCTCGCGTCTCGCCGTCGCCGTCGAGCGGGCGGACACGCAGATCGAGCGACGTCAGATCGGAGACACGCGCGAGCCACGCGTCGTCGATGCGGCGCGCAGTCACGAAGGCACCCCGGACGCTGCCTACCGACCCGTCCGACTTGCGGATCGGCTGCGACGTGACGATGTGGAGGGCGCCGTCGAGCATCGCGTAGCCGTCGATCGGCCGCTCGGCGTCAGGGTCGAGGACCAGCCCCGCGCCGAGCAGTCGGTCGAACTCGGCCGTAGGCTTCACGACCGTACCCTCTGCCGAGAGCGCACCCGAGAAGGCGCGATCGCGCTCGGGCGAGGTCACGATCGCCATGTGGGTCCAGAGCTTCGACTGGAACGCGTCGGGCATGGCGTTCTCTTCGAGGAACGCTGGGTCACGGGTGCGCGCGAACTCGACGAGCTCGGTCCAGATCGCCCAGTCCTCGGCGCTGTTCCGGAACGACGACGCGAGCGCGGCGAAGACGTGCTCGACCGCCTTGGCGTCGGCTCGCGCCCGCTCTTGCTCTGCCGCGTCGTAGCCCTCGACCACGAGCGTCTCCACGACGAGCCAGAGGATCGTGAAGCAGGAGGCGACGATGGCGAGCACGGTGAGGAGCGTCTTCGGTCCGAGCCTCATCGTCGCCTCTCAGAACGACGAGCCCACGTTGGTGCTCACCCACGCGAACTGCTCCTGGACGAAGCTCTCCTCGGCCAGGTTGGTCCAGGCCCAGTGGACCGAGGGCATGACGTAGAAGAGCTCGGACGGCGAGAGGGTCGCGCCGACCTCGACCAGGACGTCATGCATGTTGTCCGGCTGTGCTTGCGCCTTGACGCCGTAGCCCGCCGACGCGCTCAGCGAGACCGCCTCCGTGATCTCGAGTGTCTTTCCTATCTTCGGGTTGACGTAGGCGTAGCGGGAATGTCGGAGCGCATCCTGCACGCCGAGCAAGAGCGAGGCGGAGAGCGAGAGATCGACGACGGTCGACCAGGTCGCAGCGAGGCCCGGCTCGAGGTAAACGGGGACAGCGGTCCCGACCGCGAGCTCGTCGGCCATCGGATAGACGAACGCGCCGAGCGACGCGCCGAGCGACAGGCCACCCGCGATCTCACGCTCGAACGCCGCGATGAGGTCTTGCTCGTCGCTCATCCCCGCGTCGACCTGGGCAGCTCGCTCGCCCGTCGCTTGGTACGACGAGAAGTAGGTGAGCGTCAGCCCGGTCTCGAGGACGGCGTAGGAGACGGACGGCTGGAGGACCAGGCGCTGGTCATGCTGGGACGTCTCGGCGGCCAGGTTCAGGCCTCGGTAGCCGTAGGCGCTGCCGACCCCCAGATCGACGGTGAGCCCAAGAGGCTCGCGCTCGGGCTCGCTCGCTTCGGCTGGCTCGGCGGGCTGGTCTTCAAGGGCGGGGCCGGGCAGACGAAGCCGCGGGTGCTCGTCGAAGATGCCCGCCTCCTGCGCGCGCACCGTCGGCGCGTAGGCCGCGGCCGCCGCTGCCAGCGCCAGCATCCAAGGGTGGCGGAACCTGACCATGTCTGCCCAAGACAGAACGGCGCGATTCGCCCGCGCTTAATCCAAAGCGTCGGCCAGCAAGCGTTTTCGCGCGAGCACGCGCCACCCCGGGGGTCACGCCGGCGTGCCCGGGTGCGCCGACACCGTGTCCCAGCACGCCTCTTCGGCCTTGGCGATCACCTCGGGGGTGAGCTCGATTCGCCTCTCCCAGTGCGCGCGCATCATCCCGACGAACGCGCCGAACGACAGCTCCATCAGCACCGTCGCGTCGACCGGCTTGATGAGCCCCTGCGTCTGCGCGAGCTGGATGACGCCTCTCGCGAAGTCTTTGAGGTTGCGATCGACCGCCACACTCTCGGCGTCGAGGTACGACGCGTGGTTGTGGAGCTCGATGAACGCGAAGGCGCGCGGCTCCTCCATCGCGAACGCGATCATCTCGTGCCACATCACGCGGAACTGCTCGCGGACCGACGCTTCTTGCGGAAACTTCATGAAGACCCGCTGCGCGACCACCGTCTTCCACGAGCGGTAGAGCGCGTTGACGAGCGCCTCCTTGCTGTCGAAGTAGTGGTAGATCGTGCCCGCGGCGACGCCGGCCTTCTCGGCGATCTGGGGCATCGCCGTTCCGTAGAAGCCGCGCTCGACGAAGCAGTCGAGCGCCGCGTCCATGATCGACTCGCGCCGATCCGGTCGATCGGGCGGCCGGCCGCGCTTGGCCTTGGGCGGGGTCAATTTATCGAGTGAATATTCGAATAAAAATGCTGACCTGTCAACGAGGCATGTTTTTTACCTTGATTTGGCGGTTTGGCGGTGCTTTTGTCGGCTCATCAATTTTCGACTGAATATTCAGTCAACAATACTGACCGAGAAACGGAGCCAGCCATGAAGATCCGCCCCTTCGTCTTTGCCGCCGCCGCCGTCGTCGCCTCCACGAGCTGCAGCGACCTGCCATCCGGTGATCTCAAGAGCCCCTACACCTGGGGCAACCACTTCCTGGAGAAGTACGAGGACGAGCTCGTGATCGGCGAGCTCGAGCCCGGCCCGGGCCCCTTGGCCGAGCCGCGCGTGGTCCTCTTGATCACCGGGGTGACGATCCCGAAGGAGTGGTTCGAGCCGATGGAGGCGCGGCTGATCCGCGACGGGTTCATCCCGATCGTCTACGAGCCGCCGGAGCTTCTCAGCGGCGACCTGTTCCAGAACTCGGAGTGGCTCGGTGACGTCGTACAAGAGATCCGCGCCGAGACCGGTCACGACAAGATCGACATCCTCGCCGAGTGCACGGGCGGGCTCATCGCTCGCCACTACATCCAGTCGCTCGGCGGCGATCAGTACGTGAACCGCATGATCACCTTCATCTCGCCCCAGCACGGCCTGCCCAAGGCGCCGATGGCGGCCGACTTCGCCGGTTGGCCCGCGCTCTACGACCTGTCGCCGGGGAGCGATTTTCTCGAGGCCGTGAACAACGCCCCGCTGCCCGAGAACGTCCCCATCACGTCGATCTACACGTGCACCGACGAGTACATCCAGCCGTACGAGACCTCGATCATCCCGGGGGCGAAGAACATCGGCCTCTGCGACGAGTTCGTCGGCCACTTCCAGTTCTTTTACGACCCGGAGATCTACCTCGTCATGCACGCCGAGCTCGTGGCCCCGCTGCCGGGTGAGGCGCCGGACGCCCCCGACTCTCCGGACCAGCCCGACAGCCCCGACAGCCCCGACCAGCTCGAGGCCGACTCTCTCGACGGCGACGCCGACGCGTCCGAGGTGGGCGAGGCATCCGACGCCGGCACGGGCGGCTGCTCCACGAGCGGGTCGTCCACGGGCGGCGCTGGTATGCTCGTCATGGTCGGCGCCATGGCGGTCTTTGTGCGCCGACGCCGCTCTGCCGTCTCGGCGAAGCTGTCATTTTGATCGGCTAGGTCGGTCGTCCACCCGTGGTCGCGCATTCTCGTGCGAGGATGCGCGATCACATGACGATCACGGGGTACGCGGATCTCCACTGCCACCCGATGTCGCATTTGGGCTTCGGGGGTATCCGGTCCGGGAACATCGCCTTCTTCTGGGGCAACCCGACCGACCCGATCGACCAAGCGCTGCCGTGTTGCAAGGTGGCCCACTCACCGACGGGGCGAGCCGGGATCGTCCCGTCGCTCACCGAGGCCGAGGCCACCTACTGCGGGTTCGACGCGTTCGACAGCTGGCCGCGCAACACCACCGTCATTCACCAGCAGATGTACAAGGACGCCGTCGAGCGCGCGTTCAAGTGCGGGCTGAAGGTGATGGTGGCGAGCGCGGTGAACAACGAGCTGCTCGCGCACCTCTACGACAACGGGAACCCGGTCGACGCGCGCGACGAGGTCTCGGTCCCGGCGCAGATCCAGTTCATGAAGGATTTTGCGCAGCAGTGCTCGGCGTGGATGCAGATCGCTTACACGCCGGCCGACGCGCGCGCCGCCATCGCCGCCGGCAAGCTGGCCGTGATCCTCGCCGTCGAGGTCGACAGCGTCTGCGGCAGCGCGTACCGGCGCCCGGGCGATCTCGACCCGTCGCAGGTCGACGCCATCGTGGAGAAGTACTTCCAGATGGGGGTGCGGCTGATCAACCCGCTTCACCTCGTCGACAACGCGCTCGGGGGCACCGCGATCTTCGACGATCGGTTCAACCTGTCGAACCACTACCTCATCTCGCGCTACGCCTCGAGCGCACCCAAGCCATGGTGGTACCACGCGCACGCGGTCCCGCCGACCGGCGACCTCGCCGACGTGCGGTACCTGCTCGGGGCGAACAAGGACAACTACGCGCTCATCAACGTCTACGGGCAGGGGTACCCCACGTACATGAAGGACCTGGGCCTCGTCGGTCACTTCAACGGGCGCACGTTGACCGCGGCGGGCAAGCAGTTCGTCGAATCGATGATGAACCGCGGCATGCTCGTCGACGTCGAGCACATGTCCAGCCAGACCCTCGACGCGGCGCTCACGGTCGCCGAGTCGCGCTCGTACCCGCTCGTGTCGTCGCACACGGGGTTTCGCGAGCTCGCGGTGCCGCGCGTGCATACGGGGCCGAGCGACCCGACGTTCATCCACGGTTGCGCCAACGAGGGCATGCGCTCGAGGCTCCAGCTCGAGCGGCTGAACAAGCTGGGCTCGATCATCGGCATCGGCGGCCACGTGGGGATGGTGCAAGATCTGACGATCGACTCGTCGCGCGGTTGGGCGCGCGCTTACCACTACGTGCGGAGCCTCGGGATAGACCGCATCGGCATCGGCACCGACATGAACGGTTTCGCGCAAGCGCCCGGGCCCAGGTTCAGACGCGACCCTCAGACCGGGCAGCTCAAGCACCTCGAGGCGAGCGACCCGGTTCGGCCCCTGGTCTACGGCCAGGACATGATCCCGATCGTTCAGCAGGTGCTCACCCAGACCGCCTTGGGCAAGAAGACGTACGACTACAACACCGACGGCTTCGCCCACTTCGGTCTGATGCCCGATTTCACCCTCGACGTCGCCCTGCAGCTGACGGCGCCGGACGATCTCGGCGACTTCTTTCAATCGGCGGAAGCCACCATCCAGGTCTGGGAAGCATGCGAAGCGCTCGCCACCTCCTGATCGCCGCCGCGCTGTCCGCGGCGACCTTCGGCTTCGCCGGCGCGATCGCGGCCCAAGAGCCGCTGAACATCGCCAAGGTCGACGCCGCCACGTTCGAGATCGGCGCGGGCGCGATCGGCACGCCCGACTTTCCGCCGCCCGCGGCCGGCCCCGTGAGCCCCGACATCACCCTCGGGTTCGTGGGCGCACGCGCAGAGTTTCTCGGCCTCTTCATCGACGCGCTCACGTTCCGCGCGTCGTACTGGCCCACGGTCGAGAACGTCTCGCTCTCCGGCGCGCTCGCCGACCTCGACGCTTGGATGATCGGCTCGCGCTACCCCGACCTCGACGTCTGCATGGCCGCGCTCTCGCTCTGCGACCAAGACACCGGCTACGTCGGCTTCGGCGCGGTGCTCCTCGACATGGCGGGCACGACCGCCGACGAGCGCATCGGTGTTCGCGTGATCGAGGGCGACTTCGTGGGCTCGGTGACGCCGGCGTTCGGGGCCGATTGGCGCCTCTACCGGCTATTGCCGCACATCGGCGCGAGCTTCGACGTCATTCGGTCGATCGC